>NZ_JBHTRF010000094.1:0-32042 GCF_042796115.1 Kitasatospora sp. NPDC056446
CGCCACCCCCAACGCGGCCCCCCCGCACCGCCCAAACCGGCGGGGCCCGGAACCGATCGGTTCCGGGCCCTTCCGTTATGCGCGTGACGTGCTCAGCCGAGCCGCGACTCCGCCCGTCGGGCGCGGACGTCGCCGACCTTCTGCCCCACCTTGCGGCGGATGACCAGCAGCGGCGCCATCGCGGCGAGCGTGATCTGGGCGAACGCGCCGACGTGCATCAGCGCGTCGCCGCCGGGCAGACCGGTGGCCCAGGCGGCCAGGCAGCCGATGGAGACCACGATCCAGCAGAGCGTGGCGGTGGCCAGCAGCCCCTGCGGCTTGGGGTACTCGATCCGGCTGACCATCAGGTACGCGGCGCCGAAGATGGCGAGCAGGCCCGGCAGGAACGGCGGGTCGAGCAGCACGATGGCGATGACCGTCATCGCGCCCATCGGGCAGGGCATGCCCTGGAACACCCCGGGCCGCATCTTGACGGCCGAGAAGCGGGCCAGCCGCAGCACCACCGCGAGCAGCACGGTGATCGCGATCAGCGCGGAGAGCTTGCTGTTGGAGCCCTGGGAGACCATGCCCCAGACCGCGACGAAGTAGGCCGGCGCGATGCCGAAGCTGATCAGGTCCGCCAGGTTGTCCAGTTCCGCTCCGAGGGCGGAGGAGCGCAGCTTGCGCGCGACCAGGCCGTCGAAGAGGTCGCACATCGAGCCGATCAGCAGCAGCGTGACCGCCGTGGCGGCGCTGTGCCGGTCCGGAGCGGCGTCCGGGTTGGTGATGTGCGGGACCAGGACCCCGGTGGTGATCGAGTAGATCGCCAGGAAGCCGCAGACGGCGTTCCCCAGGGTCAGGAAGTCGGCGGTGGACAGGTGCTGGGGCGAGCGCGGAGCGCGCAGCTCGCGGTCGCGCGCCCAGCGGCGGCGGCGCAGGGCCGTCTCCTCGTCGTCCAGGCCGACGATTGTCTCAGGATCAGTCACGGTCAAGGCGCGTCACCCCGGCTGTGGTCTTCTGGCCGACCTCGACGCCGACCTCGACGCCGGCCGGCAGGTAGGTGTCGACCCGGGACCCGAACCGGATCAGGCCGATCCGGTCGCCCTGCTCGACCTTGGTTCCGGCGGCCACGTACGGCACGATGCGGCGGGCGACGGCCCCCGCGATCTGGACCATCTCGATGTCGCCGAGCTCGGTGTCGAAGTGCCAGACGACCCGCTCGTTCTGGTCGCTGTCCTTGTTGAACGCGGGGACGAAGCCGCCCGCGACGTGCTCGACCGACGTCACCGTGCCCGGCAGGGGCGCGCGGTTGACGTGGACGTTGAGCGGGCTCATGAAGATCGCGACCCGGGTGCGGCCGTCCGGCCAGGCGTCGATGCTCTGCACCACGCCGTCGGCGGGGGAGATCACTCTGCCCGTGCCGATCTCACGCTCGGGGTCGCGGAAGAACCACAGCATGCCCGCGCTGAGCGCACAGGCGGGTACCGCAGCCAGGGCCCACTTGCCGTTGCGCCGGGTGAGGGCGGTGGTCACGGCGGCCGTGGCGAGGGTGGGGACGAACCAGGGGGTGGCTCCGCGCGCGATGGTCACGCGGGGTCGCCGACCGGCCGTCGGGGCTGCGAGGGCATCGCGGTCCGTGACGGAGGTGTGAGGGGACGGGCTGATGGGCATCGAAGACCTTTGTCGCGGGGGATCATGGCCGCTGGACGGGGGCCACCGCGGAATCGGTAATAGAGGGACGGCTTGCTGTCCCGGTGGATGCTATCGGGAGCACACGGTCGGTGGGCAACCCGCCTGCTCGTTCATGTGTCCGTTGGGAGCGCGTGTGCGCGTCCCACCTCTACGACCGTAGCTCGCCCCGGTCCGGTTCCCAAGGGACCTGACACGGCTGGTGAGACTTGTCTCAACAGGTGCGCCGACGGAACCCGGCGGGGGAAACGGCCGTAGCGGCCGCGGGCGGGTGTGCGGAAGCGGCCGCAGGGCGCGTTGTCACAGCTGTACGCCCTGCGGCCGCTTCCGGAGGGCCGTGCCGGACCCAGGCGGACCAGGCCGGGCCCGTGACGGGGCACGGCACTCCACCGGGACGGGCCCGCACGCCCGTCGACCGGCGGTTCGAGGGGCGGCCCGGCGGCGTCGCGCGCCGGCCGGACCGCCCGGGATCACTCGGCGATCCGGTACTCCTCCAGGAGCCGGCGTCCGACGATCATCTTCTGGATCTCCGCAGTTCCTTCACCGATGAGCAGCATCGGGGCCTCGCGGTAGAGGCGCTCGATCTCGTACTCCTTGGAGAAGCCGTAGCCGCCGTGGATGCGGAAGGCGTCCTCGACGACCTCCTTGCAGTACTCGGAGGCGAGGTACTTGGCCATGCCGGCCTCGAGGTCGTTGCGCTCGCCGCTGTCCTTCTTGCGGGCGGCCATGACCATCATCTGGTGGGCGGCCTCGACCTTGGTGGCCATCTCGGCGAGCTTGAACTGGATGGCCTGGTGCTCGGCGATCTTCTTGCCGAAGGTGGAGCGCTGCTGGGCGTAGGAGATGCCCAGCTCGAAGGCGCGGCGGGCGACGCCGCAGCCGCGGGCGGCGACGTTGACGCGGCCGACCTCGACGCCGTCCATCATCTGGTAGAAGCCGCGGCCCGGGACGCCGCCGAGGACACGGTCGGCCGGGATCCGGACGTCCTGCAGCACCAGCTCGGTGGTGTCGACGCCCTTGTAGCCCATCTTCTCGATCTTGCCGGGCACGGTCAGGCCGGGAACCGAGGGGTTCGGGCCGAAACCGGCCTCCTTCTCGATCAGGAAGGTGGTCATGTTCTTGTACGGGGAGCTGCCGCCCTCGTCGGTCTTGCACAGGACCGCGACGAGGGTGGAGGTGCCGCCGTTGGTGAGCCACATCTTCTGGCCGTTGAGGACGTAGAAGTCTCCGTCCTTGACGCCCTTGGTGGAGATGGCCGAAACGTCGGAGCCGAGGCCGGGCTCGGACATCGAGAAGGCGCCGCGGATCTCGCCGGCCGCCATCTTCGGCAGGAAGTGGTCCTTCTGCTCCTGGGTGCCGTGGGCGTTGATCATGTGCGCCACGATGAAGTGGGTGTTGACGATGCCGGAGACCGACATCCAGCCGCGGGCGATCTCCTCGACCACCAGGGCGTAGGTGAGCAGCGACTCGCCGAGGCCGCCGTACTCCTCGGGGATGGTGAGGCCGAAGAGGCCGAGCTGCTTCATGCCCTCGACGATGGCGGTCGGGTACTCGTCCTTGTGCTCCAGCTCGGTCGCGACCGGAATGATCTCCTTGTCGACGAAATCCCGCACGGTGGCGAGGATGTCCCGCTGGATCTCGGTGAGGCCGTCGGTCTGTGCGAGGCGTCCCATCGTGCGGCTCCGGAAAGGTCTAAGAGGGCGGGGGGGGGGATTGCGGGGGCCCTGCCGGCGTGGCTGCGGCAGCAGGGCCCCCGTTACCGGGTGGGGCCGGCCGATGACGGCGGCCTGCCCCTCCGGGGCCTATGGGGGTCCATAGGGGTCTATAGGGGTCTATAGAGGGGAGAGCGGGGTTCAGGAGAACGGGTTCAGGAGAGCGGGGTCGGACGCCCCGGCTGCTCGCCGCCGCGCTCCTTGGTGTACGTCGCGGTCGGCACCATCACCTTGCGGCGGAAGACGCAGACGACCGTGCCGTCCTGCTTGTACCCCTTGGTCTCGACGTAGACGATGCCGCGGTCGTCCTTGGACTTGGACGGCCACTTGTCGAGCACGGTGGTCTCGCCGTAGAGGGTGTCGCCGTGGAAGGTCGGCGCGATGTGGCGCAGCGACTCGATCTCCAGGTTGGCGATCGCCTTGCCGGAGACGTCCGGGACGGACATGCCGAGCAGCAGCGAGTAGATGTAGTTGCCCACCACGACGTTCCTGCCGAAGTCCGTCGTCTTCTCCGCATAGTTGGTGTCCATGTGGAGCGGGTGGTGGTTCATGGTGAGCAGGCAGAACAGGTGGTCGTCGTACTCGGTGACCGTCTTGCCGGGCCAGTGCTTGTAGACCGCGCCGACCTCGAACTCCTCGTAGGTGCGTCCGAACTGCATGGCTCAGGCCCTCAGCTTTCCGGGATCTCGAACTTGGTGGTGCGCTCCATGCCCGCGGCCCGGCCCTTCCCGGCGATGACCAGGGCCATCTTGCGGCTGGCCTCGTCGATCATCTCGTCGCCGAGCATCGCGGAGCCCTTGGCGCCGCCCGCCGCGGAGGTGCAGTAGTCGTAGGCGTCGAGGATCAGCTCGGCGTGGTCGTAGTCCTCCTGCGCGGGCGAGTAGATCTCGTTCGCGGCGGCGACCTGGTCCGGGTGGAGCACCCACTTGCCGTCGAAGCCGAGGGCGGCGGAGCGGCCGGCGACCTCGCGGTAGCCGTCCGGGTTGCGGATCTGGAGGAAGGGGCCGTCGATCGCCTGGAGGTCGTTGGCGCGGGCGGCCATCAGGATGCGCATCAGGATGTAGTGGTAGGCGTCGGCGGGGTAGCCGGGCGGCTGCTGGCCGACGACCAGGGACTTCATGTTGATGGAGGCCATGAAGTCGGCGGGGCCGAAGATGATGGTCTCCAGCCGGGGCGAGGCCTCGGCGATGGCGTCGACGTTGATCAGGCCCTTGGCGTTCTCGATCTGCGCCTCGATGCCGATCCGGCCGACCTCGAAGCCCATGGTCTTCTCGATCTGGGTGAGCAGCAGGTCGAGCGCCTTGACCTGCTCGGCGTCCTGGACCTTGGGCAGCATGATGCAGTCGAGGTTGGGGCCGGCGCCCTCGACCACGGTGATCACGTCGCGGTAGGTCCAGTGGGTGGTCCAGTCGTTGACCCGGACGACCTTGGTCTTGGTGCCCCAGTCGCCGTTGTTCAGGGCGTCGACGATGGTGTGGCGGGCGCTCTCCTTGACCAGCGGGGCGCAGGCGTCCTCCAGGTCGAGGAAGACCTGGTCGGCCGGCAGGCCCTGGGCCTTCTCCAGGAAGCGCGGGTTGCTGCCCGGTACGGCGAGGCAGGAGCGGCGGGGGCGCAGGCGGCTGGTCGAGATGTCGCTGGCGTTCGTCATGAGGGTGGTTCGGTTCCTTCCCAGTGGTCAGCTGGTCGGCTGGTCAGTTCGTGGCAGCGGTCGGTGCGGGCGTCCACGGCTGGAGCTTGTTGGCGAGCCGGATCTCGTCCACGATCCGGCCGATGATGGTGGTGATGCCGAAGTCCTTCGGGGTGAACACGGCGGCGACGCCGGCGGCCCTGAGGGCCTCGCCGTCCGCTGCCGGGATGATGCCACCCACGATCACCGGGACATCCTGCACCCCGGCGCGGTTCAGGCGCTTCAGGACGTCGGGCACCAGCTCGCAGTGCGCGCCGGAGAGGATGGACAGGCCCACGCAGTGGACGTCCTCCGCGACGGCGGCGGAGACGATCTGTTCCGGGGTCAGCCGGATGCCCTGGTAGACCACCTCGAACCCGGCGTCGCGGGCCCGGACGGCGATCTGCTCGGCGCCGTTGGAGTGCCCGTCCAGGCCGGGCTTGCCGACCAGCAGGCGCAGCTTTCCGGCGCCCAGCTCCGCGGCGGTCGCGGCGACCGCGGCGCGGACCTGCTCCAGTTCGCCGCCGGGCTCGGCGGCCACCGCGACGGGCGCGCCGCCGACGCCGGTGGGGGCGCGGTACTCGCCGAAGACCTCGCGCAGGGCGAAGGACCACTCGCCGGTGGTGACGCCGGCCCGGGCGCAGGCGAGGGTGGCCGGCATCAGGTTGGCCTCGGTGGCGGCGACGGCCTTGAGCTCGGCCAGCGAGGCCTGGGCGGCGGCCTCGTCGCGCTGTCCGCGCCAGGCCTCCAGGGCGGCGAGCACGGACTGCTCGGAGGCCGGGTCGACCACCATGATCGCGGTGTCGAGGTCGGCGGTGAGCGGGCTGGGCTCGGTGGTGTCGAAGCAGTTGACCCCGATGATCTTGTCCTCGCCGGACTCGATCCGGGCCCGGCGCGCCGCGTGCGAGGCGACCAGGTTGGACTTCAGGTAGCCGGACTCGACGGCCGGGATGATGCCCCGGTTGCCGGCCCTGACGCCCATCTCCAGCACCTTGGCGATCTCCGCCTCCGCGCCGGCCAGCAGCTCGGCGGTCTTGGCCTCGATCACCTCGGAGCCGTTGAAGACGTCGCCGTACTCCAGCAGGTCCGACTCGTACGCGAGCACCTGCTGGATCCGCAGCGACCACTGCTGGTCCCACGGCCGGGGCAGGCCGAGCGCCTCGTTCCAGGCGGGCAGCTGGACGGCGCGGGCGCGGGCGTCCTTGGAGAGGGTGACGGCCAGCATCTCCAGGACGATCCGCTGGACGTTGTTCTCCGGCTGCGCCTCGGTCAGGCCGAGGGAGTTGACCTGGACGCCGTAGCGGAACCGGCGCTGCTTCGGGTCGGTCACGCCGTAGCGCTCCAGGGTGACCTTCTCCCACAGCCGGGAGAAGGCGCGCATCTTGCACATCTCCTCGACGAAGCGCACGCCGGCGTTCACGAAGAAGGAGATCCGGGCGACCACGTCGCCCATCCGCTCGGCGGGCACCTGGCCGGAGTCGCGGACGGCGTCGAGCACCGAGATGGCGGTGCACATCGCGTAGGCGATCTCCTGGACGGGCGTGGCCCCGGCCTCCTGGAGGTGGTAGCTGCAGATGTTGATCGGGTTCCACTTGGGGATGTTGCCGACCGTGTAGGCGATCATGTCGGTGATCAGCCGCACCGAGGGGCCGGGCGGGAAGACGTGCGTCCCGCGCGACAGGTACTCCTTGACGATGTCGTTCTGGGTGGTGCCGGTGAGCTTGGCGACGTCGGCGCCCTGCTCCTCGGCGACCACCTGGTAGAGCGCCAGCAGCCACATCGCGGTGGCGTTGATCGTCATGGAGGTGTTGGTCTGTTCGAGCGGGATGCCGTCGAACAGGGCGCGCATGTCGCCGACGTGGCCGACGGGGACGCCGACCCGGCCCACCTCGCCGCGGGCGAGGATGTGGTCGGAGTCGTAGCCGGTCTGGGTCGGCAGGTCGAAGGCGACGGACAGGCCGGTCTGGCCCTTCGCCAGGTTCCGCCGGTAGAGCGCGTTGGAGTCGCTCGCGGTGGAGTGGCCGGCGTAGGTGCGCATCAGCCAGGGGCGGTCACGCTTCTGGGGCTCGGTCATCGGATCGGTCTCGGTCTCAGACGTTGCGGCTGGGCTGGATGGTCCGCTCGTCGACCTCGCGGAAGAGGTTGATGGCGGGCAGGTGCTTCGCGCGAAGCTCGGCGTCGCGCACGCCCAACCCCTCCTCCGGGGCCAGGCAGAGCACGCCGACCTTGCCCTGGTGCTTGTTGTGGTGCACGTCGAGGGCAGCCTGGCCGGTCTCCTCCAGGGAGTAGACCTTGGACAGGGTGGGGTGGATCTTGCCCTTGGCGACCAGACGGTTGGCCTCGAAGGCCTCGCGGTAGTTGGCGAAGTGCGAGCCGACGATGCGCTTGAGCGACATCCACAGGTAGCGGTTGTCGTACTGGTGCATGAAGCCGGAGGTGGAGGCGCAGGTGACGATGGTGCCGCCCTTGCGGGTGACGTACACCGAGGCGCCGAAGGTCTCCCGGCCCGGGTGCTCGAAGACGATGTCGACGTCCTCGCCGCCGGTGAACTCGCGGATCTTGGAGCCCAGGCGCTTCCACTCGCGCGGGTCCTGGTTGTTCTCGTCCTTCCAGAACCGGTAGCCCTCGGCCGAGCGGTCGATGATCGCCTCGGCGCCCATGGCGCGGCAGATCTCGGCCTTCTGGTCGCTGGAGACCACACAGATCGGGGTGGCGCCGCCGGCCAGCGCGTACTGGGTGGCGTACGAGCCGAGGCCGCCGCTGGCGCCCCAGATCAGCACGTTGTCGCCCTGCTTCATGCCGGCGCCGTTGCGCGACACCAGCTGGCGGTAGGCGGTGGAGTTGACCAGGCCGGGGGAGGCGGCCTCCTCCCAGGAGAGGTGCTTCGGCTTGTGCAGCAGCTGGTTGGTCTTCACCAGGGCGATCTGGGCCAGGCCGCCGAAGTTGGTCTCGAAGCCCCAGATGCGCTGCTCCGGGTCCATCATCGTGTCGTCGTGGCCGTCCGGGGACTCCAGCTCGACGGACAGGCAGTGGGCGACGACCTCGTCGCCCGGCTTCCAGGCGTTGACCCCGGCGCCGGTGCGCAGCACCACGCCCGCGAGGTCGGAGCCGAGGACGTGGTACGGCAGGTCGTGGCGCTTGGTGAGCGGCGACAGCCGGCCGTAGCGCTCCAGGAACCCGAAGGTGGAGACCGGCTCGAAGATCGAGCTCCACACGGTGTTGTAGTTCACCGAGCTGGCCATGACGGCCACCAGGGCCTCGCCGGGGCCGAGTTCGGGCAGGGCCACGTCGTCGAGGTGAAGGGACTTGCGGGGGTCCTTGTCGCGGCTGTCGAGGCCGGCGAACATCTGCGCCTCGTCCTTGTGGAGCGTCACCGCTCGGTAGGACTCGGGGAGCTTGATCGCCGCGAAGTCCGCCGACGTGGCGTCGGTGCTGAGGATCGCGTCGAGGATTTCCTGCATGGCTGCCTCCGAAGGCGTACCTGTGCGAGGGTCACAGGGCGTCTGGGGGAGCCGGGAGCGGACACCGGCTTCGCTGAAGTGGGTGGTGGGCGGGTCAGGCTGGTCGCCCGGTGTGGACCGGGCGGGCTGGCTCTGCTCCCGGGGTGTGGGAACACCGGTCGGCGGCGCGCCAGGGTGGGAGCCGCGGCGCCGCGATCGGTGGGCACCACGGTAGTGGCACCCTGTGCCACTCGTAAAGACACCGGGTGCCAGGAATTCCGACGCCCCGGGGAGCCCCGGAACGGCCCGTGACATGCGGTGCGCGGACGCCGGAAGGGCCCGTGTCGACGAATCGACACGGGCCCTCGATACTGCTCTGACCTGCGGAAATGCCAGGCTTACGCGTCCCGGGCGCCGCTCAGGGCGGCCCGGATGCTGTCCACCACGACATCCAGCGGAGCGTCCGTCCGGGCGACTGTGATGAGCACCTCACCTCCGGGGCTGGCACTCAGCACGCTCTCGGCCACGATGTCCCCGGGCAACCCACTGGCACCGGGTGCCACTACTGACCCCCGGCGTCTCGCCCCCGGTTCGCTGGCCGCCCAGAAGGTCCGCCGGATCACCTCGAAGGAGTGGTCCAGCTGCTCCTCCACGTTCCCCCGGCCGCCGGCCCGCAGCCAGCGCCGCAGCACGTGGTTGTGCGCCGCGACGACCGCCGCCGCCGACACCTCGGCCAGCATCGAGTCGTCCTCGCCGCCGCGCTGCCAGCCGGTCGGGATGGACTCGCCGGTGTCGAACCGGCCCAGCAGGTACCGGGTGAACAGCCGCTCGTAGCGGGCCACCACGGCGATCTCCCGCTCGCGCAGCGCCGGGACCTGGCGGATCAGCTGGTACCGCGCGACCGAGACCCCCGGCGTGGAGGCGTACATCCGCAGCACCTCCTTGATGCCGCGGCAGACCACGTCCAGCGGGTGCTCCTCCGGCTCGGCACTGGCCAGCAGGTCGGCCACCCGGACCAGGGTGTCGTCGTGGTCCGGGAAGATCGCCTCCTCCTTCGACCGGAAGTACCGGAAGAAGGTGCGCCGGGCCACCCCGGCGGCGGCCGCGATCTGGTCGACCGTGGTCTCCTCGTAGCCCTGCGAGGCGAACAGCTCCATCGCGGCCGTGGCCAGGTCCTGGCGCATCTGCTGGCGCTGCGCCGCCGCCCGGCGGCTGCCCGGCCCGCCTTCCGGCCCGGTGCCCCCGGTCGAGGGGGCCGGCCGGACGCCGCCGTGCGAACCGGCGGGGTGCTGCGGGGAGGCTGACTGAACCCGATCCATGTCCGGAACGCTACACGGCCCCGGAGGCGCGGCCACGGGCCTTCCCCGGCGCACCGGCGGGACCGGGCCGCTCACGGCCGGCCGGGGCCAGCGGGAGGAGACCGTGCCGGGGCTCCAGCCGGGGCGGGCGGAGGGCGCGGTCCCGTGCGGTGCCGCGCCCTCGCCGTGGGCCGCGCCGCCGTATGCGGGGGGCCCGGGCGGCGCTCCCGGCCCGGACGGGCCGGCGCCCCCGGCCTGCGGCGTGGTCACCGGCGCGCGTGGTCGCGGAAGCCGCGGCCGGTCTTGCGGCCCAGGCAGCCCGCCGCGACCAGGTGCTCCAGCAGCGGCGCGGGGGCCAGGCCGGGCTCGCGGAACTCCTGGTGCAGTACCTGCTCGATGGTCAGCGAGACGTCCAGGCCGACCACGTCCAGCAGCTCGAACGGCCCCATCGGGTAGCCGCAGCCGAGCTTCATCGCGGTGTCGATGTCGTCCACCGTCGCGTAGTGCTCCTGGAGCATCCGCACCGCGTCGTTCAGGTAGGGGAAGAGCAGCGCGTTGACGATGAAGCCGGCCCGGTCGCCGCACTCCACCGGGTGCTTGCGGACCTTGGCGGTCAGCTCCAGCACGGTCGCGGTGACGTCCGGCGCGGTCAGCACGGTGGAGACCACCTCGACCAGCTTCATGGCCGGCGCCGGGTTGAAGAAGTGCATGCCGATCACGTCCTGCGGCCGCGAGGTGGCGGTGGCGCAGCTGATCACCGGCAGCGAGGAGGTGGTGGTGGCGAGCACCGCGCCCGGCTTGACGATCTTGTCCAGGGTGGCGAACAGCTCCCGCTTGACCGCCAGGTCCTCGGCCACCGCCTCGACCACCAGGTCGACCTCGGCCAGCTCGGCGTACCGGCCGACCGGGGTGACCAGCGCCAGCGCGGCCTCCCGCTGCCCGGCGGACAGCCGGCCCTTGGCGACCGAGCGCTCCAGCGACCTGGCCAGCTGCGCCTTGGCCCGGTCGGCCTTCTCCTGGCTGCGGGCGGCCAGCAGCACCGGGTGCCCGGCCTTGGCGAACACCTCGGCGATGCCGGTGGCCATGGTGCCCGAACCGCAGACGCCGACGGCGCGGACCTCGCGGCCCGCCACCTTCGGCAGCGCCGGCCCGGTCGCCGCGTCCACCGTCCGGGACGAGCCCGGCGCCTCGTAGGTGTAGAAGCCGCGGCCGGCCTTGCGGCCCAGCAGCCCGGCCGAGACCAGCTGGCCGAGGATCGGGGCGGGGGCGTGCAGACGGTCCCGGGACTGCTCGTACATCGCCTCCAGGACGGTGCGCGCGGTGTCGACGCCGATCAGGTCGAGCAGCGCCAGCGGGCCCATCGGCAGGCCGCAGCCGAGCCGCATCGCGGCGTCGATGTCCTCCCGCGAGGCGTACTTGGACTCGTACATCGCGGCGGCCTGGTTCAGGTACGCGAACAGCAGGCCGTTCACCACGAAGCCGGCCCGGTCGCCGGCCGCCACCGGCTCCTTGCCCAGGTCGCGGGCGAAGGCGGCGGCGGCCTCGGCGGTCTGCGGGGAGGTCAGCACGGTGCGGACCACCTCGACCAGCTTCATGGTGTGCACCGGGTTGAAGAAGTGCAGGCCCAGCACCCGCTCGGGACGGGAGGTCGCGGCGGCGATCCGGGTCACCGAGAGCGCGGTGGTGCCGGTGGCCAGCACGGTGGTCTCCGGGCAGATCCGGTCCAGTTCGGCGAAGAGCTCCCGCTTCAGCTCCAGCTGCTCGGGCACCTCCTCGATCACCAGGTCCGCGCCCGCGGCGGCGGCCAGCTCGTGCCCGACCGAGATCCGGGCCAGCAGCGCGGTGCGCTCCTCGGCGGTGAGCCGCTCCCGGTCGACCGCGTGCGCGGTCGCCTCCTCGATCCGGGCCAGCGCCCGGGCGGCACAGTCCTCGGTGGCCTCGATGCCGATCACCCGGCGGCCGCTCCTGGCGACCGCCACCGCGACACCGGCACCCATCGTGCCGAGGCCGACGACGGCCACGGCGGGGAAGGGACGCTCCATTGTCCTGACTCCTAGTCATGAAGGTCCCGCGCGTGCTCCGGTGGGCACGCCGCCGCGCCCGTACGACGGGGGCGGCCGCCGCCGGAGGAGGGTCCACGCGCGGGGGCTGGGGAGATGACGGGTCCGGCGTACCCGGGCGGCGGCCGGTCCGCTCCGGCCGAACTGCGGGGGTGTGCCGTGCTGTTCAGGCGCTCACGGGTGAAGGAAGCGGCGCTGATACGAGGAGGACCCGGCCCGCCGCGGTTCGCGGCGCCGGCCGGTGAAAGCGCACCGCGTGAGCGCCGTGGAAACGGCGACCGCGGCCTCCCGCCGGTGCGGCTCCCGAAGCCCGGCGGTGGTGCGTCCGGCCACTGTAGCGAAGCTACTGGTGAGTAGGAAGGGGTCGTGGGCGGAAAACCGTTTCGGACGCCCGACCGGGCTTCGCTAGGGTGACCGGAGCGGGGGCGGCTCCGCGGCGTGCTTCCTTCTCACTCATCTGCAAAATGAACCGAGTGCGCCCACTCTCCGCCCCCGCTTTGCCATACCTCCAGGGGGAGAGCAGTGAACAAGCGGAAGACCACGGCGGACGAGACCGGAATGGACGCCTACCTGCTGCGCGGCCACGGACTGGTGCTGGTCGAGGACGGCGCCGCACCCGGGGAACCGGACCCGTGGACGGCCAGGGGCCTGGTGGCCCTGGAGGCCGACCTGGCCGAGCGCGGCCACGTCCTCACCCGCGACCTGCACACCGCCCTCGCCCGGCTGCGCCCGGCCGCCCTCGCCGAGGCCGGCACCCGGCTGCTGCGGGGGATCGACGAACTGCTCGGCGCCGACCGCCGCCACGACCCGCTGTTCCGCCGCTTCCCCGACGGCGTCCCCCCGCACGCCCACGCCTCCTACTCCGCGATCATCCGCGGCTACCTGCTCTGCCAGGCCTCCCAGATCTGCCTGGTCTGCGAACGCGACAGCCTGGAGGCCGGGATCGGCGCGCTCGCCCCCTGCGCCCACCTGCTGTGCGCCGACTGCCACGAGGACCTGGCCGGCGGCGGCCCGCCGCACTGCCCGCTCTGCCGCACCCCGCTGGAGCACGACCGGCACCTGTCGCCCGACACCAAGGGCGCCCGCGCGGTCGCCAACGCCCTGCCGCCCGGCCGGCAGCTCAAGCCGCTTCGCCTGGCCGGGGCCGTCGACGCCGCCGCGCTCGCCGGCTCCGCACTGGCCGCCCTGCTCGCCCGGCAGACCCCGCTGAGCCCGCAGGACCGCGAGGACCTCGCGCTGCTGCTCGACCGGGCCCCGGCCGACCCGGCCGACTGGCTGCCCGCCGAGATCCCCGTCCGGGAGACCCGCGCCACCGTCCTGGCCGCCCTGCTGCGCCGCGACCCCGAGCGCGCCCGCCCGCTGCTCGCCGCCCACCTCACCACCGCCACCGACGTGCTGCGGCTGCTCTGGGCGTGGTCCGGCGCCGAACCCGACCTGCTGCCCGAGACCGCCCGCACCCTGCGCCTGCGCAACCTGCCCCGCCCGCTGCGCCGCGAACTCCTCGCCGTCCTGGACGCGTTCCCGGCCGGCACCCTCGCCGAGGACCTGCGCCGCCACCGCGAGCCCTGGCTGCGGGCCGGCGAACTGCTGCACCCGTACGAGCACCGGGCCCGCTTCCCGTTCGCGGCGGCGGCCTTCGCCGTGATCCGGCAGAGCGACCTCGACCTGCACGGCCTCGGCCCGCGGCTGCGCGAGGCGCCCGCCCCGCTGACGGTGCGCGAGACACCGGGCGGGCACACCCGGCTGGGCGTCGAGACCTTCGCCGCCCGGGTCGAGCGCGCCCTCGGCCAGGGCGACCTGCCCGGCGCGGTGCGGCTGCTGGCCCGCCGCCCGGGCGAGCTGGTGCGCCGTCTGCACCACCTGCTGCGGGTGCACGCGGCCTGGTTCCCCGGCGAACCGCTGCCCGCCGACCTCGCCGAGGTGCTGCCGGAGGCCCTGCGCTCGGTCGCACCGGGCCCGCTGCTCGGCGCGTACGGGCGGCTGCGCGCACCGCGCGAACGCGGCGAGCGGCGGCTGTACTTCCCGCGCGGCCGGGTCGCCTCCGCGCACGCCCGCTTCGACTGGGGGACACCCGTCCCGGCCGCCCTCAGCGCCCCGGTCTGCGCCCTGATCGAGGCCGAACTGCTGCGCCGGGCCGGGCAGTCGGAGCGCTACGAGGTGGCCGTGCTGGACGACGGCCTGGCCGACCTGGTGGTGCCCTTCGCCGAGCGCGCCGCGGCCAAGACCCTGGTCGCCCTGCCGCGCGGCAGCGTGCAGCAGTTCCCGGACGGGCAGCGGCTGCGGCTGTTCGTGCACTGGATGCAGCGCCCGCACCAGCGGGTCGACCTCGACCTCTCGGTCGCCTTCTACGGCGAGGACTGGCAGTTCACCGGCCTGTGCGACTACACCCGGCTGGTCACCGGGCCGCGCGCCGCCGTCCACTCCGGCGACTTCACCACCGCCCCGCCGCCGCACGGCGCCACCGAGTTCGTCGACCTCGACCTGCCCGCGCTGGCGCAGTGCGGTGCCCGGTACGCCGTGGTGGTGGTGTTCAGCTACAACGACGTCCCCTTCGAGGACCTCACCGACGCCTTCGCCGGGTTCATGGCCCTCGACCCGGACGGTGCGGCCGACCACCGCAGGGGTGCCTTCCGGCCGGAGGACGTCCGCCAGCGGCTCGACCTCGCCGGGGACGCCAGGATCTGCCTGCCGATGATCGTCGACCTCCGGCGCCGCCGCTACACCTGGACCGACCTCAACATCGGCTCCGGCGGCGGGTTCCACAACCTCTACCGGCACCACGGCGCGGCCGGCTCGCTGGCCCACGACGTCACCCTGCACTTCGCCCCCGGCACCCGGGCCACCCTCTGGGACCTCGCCTGCGCCGCCGCCGCGGCCGGCACCGACGAGGTGCTGGTCCGCGACCGGACGGGCCTCGTCCTGGACGTCTACCGCCGGGGCGCGGACGAGCCGCCGGCCGACTTCGCGGAGCGGCTGCGCGGCCGCCACGCGAGCGACCTCCAGACCCGGCAGGCGCCCGACGACACCGCCCGGCTGATCGCCGGACGCCTCACCGGCGTACGGGCGTTCACGGCCCTGGTGCACGCCGACGTGCCCGCCCCGGCCGGGGCGAGCGGGACCTTCTACCGGCTCTACCCGGGCCCGACGGACGCCGCCCCGGACACCCTGGAACGGATCACCGCGGGGGACCTGACGGCCCGCTTCGCCCCGAACGGGTGAACGGGTGGACGAGCCTCCGTTTGGACCACCCGATCGAGGAGTTACGGAGGCCCGACCGGCGGGGCAGCATGGTGGCATGACCACCGGAACCGCCCCCGCCGGCCCCACCGCGCCCGTCCCCGCCGGGCCGTCCGCCCTTGCCGGGCTGTCTGCCGGGGCCGCGGCCGCCGTCGCGCTGCCCCCGCGCGCCGAGCGGGCCGCCCGGGCCGAGGCGGTCGTCGACCGGCTGCGCACGGCCGCCGTCGAGGCGGTGGCCGTCACCTGGGTGGACAACGCCGGCGTCACCCGGGTCAAGGCCGTGCCGCTCGGCGGTCTGACGCACGCCGCGCAGTGGGGCGTCGGCGCCGCGCCCTGCTTCGACGTGTTCCTCGCCGACGACACGATCACCTCCGGCCCGCTCGTCGGCGGCCCCACGGGGGACCTGCGGCTCTACCCCGACCTCGACCGGATCGTCCCGCTGGCCGCCCAGCCCGGCTGGGCCTGGGCCCCGGGGGACAGGTACACCCAGGGCGGCGCCCCGCACCCCGGCTGCCAGCGGCTGTTCGCCCGCCGGGCGCAGGCCGCGGCGGCCGAGCGCGGGCTGAGCCTGAAGGCCGGCATCGAGGTCGAGTGGGTGGTCGCCCTGGCCGGCGCCCCGCAGGAGGAGCCGCGGTACCCGACGCACGGCCCCGCGTACGGGATGCACCGGCTCACCGACCTCTCCGACTACCTGCGGGACGTCCTGCGCGCCCTCGGCGCGCAGGGGCTGAGCGTCCTGCAGATCCACCCCGAGTACTCCCCGGGCCAGTTCGAGGTCTCGGTCGCCCCCGAGGGCCCGGTCGGCGCCGCGGACACCTCCGTCCTGGTCCGGCACACCGTCCGGGCCGTCTCGGCCCGGTACGGCCTGCGGGCCTCCTTCGCGCCGGTGGTCGAGGCCGGCGCGGTCGGCAACGGCGGCCACCTGCACCTCAGCCTCTGGCGCGGCGGGCACAACCTCGGGCACGGCGGCCCCGGGCCGCACGGCCTGACGCCCGAGGCCGAGGGCTTCCTCGCCGGGGTGCTCGACGCGCTGCCCGAACTGCTGGTGCTGGGCTGCTCCAGCCCGGCCGGGTACCTGCGGCTGGTGCCCTCGCACTGGGCCGGCGCCTACCAGTGCTGGGGCCTGGAGAACCGCGAAGCCGCGCTGCGCCTGGTGACGGGCTCCACCGGGGAGCGGGCCGCCGCGGCCAACGCCGAGGTCAAGTGCTTCGACGCGAGCGCCAACCCCTACCTGGCGGTCGGCGCGGTGATCGCCGCCGGCCTCGCCGGGCTGGACCAGCGCCGGGCGCTGCCGCCCGAGTTCACCGGGGACCCGGCCGCCGCCGAGCCCGGCACGGTGCCGAGGCTGCCGGGGAGCCCGGCCGAGGCGGTGGCCGCGTACGAGCGCTCGGCGGTGCTGCGCGAGGCGCTCGGCGAGCCGCTGTACCAGGCGGTGCTGGCGGTGCGCCGGGCGGAGGGCGAGCAGTACGCCACCGCCACGCCCGAGGAGTTGGTCGCGGCCACCCGCTGGCGGTACTGAGCGGTGGTCCGGCCGGAGGTGCCCGAGCTGGTCGACCACCACTGCCACAGCGTGGTGGCGGGGGAGCTCGACGACGACGCCCTGGCCGGGCTGCTCACCGAGTCCGACCGTCCGCCCGCGCCCGGCTGCTCGCCCTTCGACAGTGCGCTCGGCCTCGCCGTACGGCGCTGGTGCCCGCCGGTGCTCGGGCTGCCCGCGCACGCCCCGGCCGCCGACTACCTGGCCCGGCGGCAGGAGTTGGGCGCCACCGAGGCCACCCGTCGGCTGCTCGCCGCGGCCGGGCTGGACACCTGCCTGGTGGACACCGGGCTGACGTCCGCCGCGGGCCTGCCGCTGCTGCCGCCGGCCGCACTCGCCGAGGCCACCGGGGCTTCGGTGCGCGAGGTGGTCCGGCTGGAGTCGGTCGCCGAGACGGTGACGGCCGGTGCGGGCGGCTGGCCGGGCGCCGTCGCCGAGGCGCTGGCGGCGGCCGCCGCCGGGGCCGTCGCGGTCAAGTCGGTGCTCGCCTACCGGCTCGGCCTGGCCGCGCCGGCCGAACGGCCCGCCCGGGCGGCGGTGGTGGCCGCGGCCGGCGCCCGGCTGCGCGGCGGGCCCGCCCGGCTGACCGACCCGGTGCTGCTGCACCACCTGCTCTGGACGGCCGTGGACGTCTGCGCCGACCTGGGCCTGCCGATCCAACTCCACACCGGCTTCGGCGATCCGGACCTCACCCTGCACCGGGCCGACCCGTCCCTGCTGACGGACTTCGTGCGCGCCGCCGAGCCCAGCGGCGTCCCGCTGGTGCTGCTGCACTGCTACCCGTACCACCGCCAGGCCGCCTGGCTGGCCCAGGCCTTCCCGACGGTCCACGCCGACCTGGGGCTGACGGCCTCGTACACCGGCCCCCGGGTGGCCTCGGTGCTGGGCGAGATGCTGGAACTGGCACCGTTCGGAAAATTGCTGTTCTCTACGGACGCCTACGGGCTACCCGAACTTTTCTTGGTGGGCACCTGTCAGTTCCGGTACGGACTGGGTTCGTTGCTGGATCGCTGGCAGGCCGACGGTGCGTGCTCGACCGCCGACGCGCGGCGGCTGACGGCTCTGGTCGCCGCGGGGAACGCCCGTCGGCTGTACGCGTTGTAGCGGTGGTCGCCGTGGTGCCGCCGCAGCACCGTAGCAGGTCCGGAGCAGCGGGGACCGATCCGGTGGCCATGACTTCGAACTGTGTGCTCGCACGTCGGCGAACCATCACTTTTTAACAATCTTGAACCCTGTTTTCCTTGTTGACCTGCGGACTCCTAGCCTCCGTTGTTGGTCTAGATGTGACGATTAGATGACTACCTCTTGCGCTTATCAGCAAATATTCATTAGCGTCCGGGTCATTCCCAGTGCACCTGCCAACCGCAGCTGCCGGATGACGACTCGGGAGGGCCAACCCCAATGAGAGTTCCTCGGATCAGCCGGACCCGTTACGCGGCAGTGGGCCTCGTGCTCGCCACCGCAGGAGCCCTCGCGCTCCCGGCCGGCACCGCCGTCGCGGCTCCCACGGCCGACCCGACGCCCGGCCAGCTGCTCAGCTACGTCGTCAACACCAAGGCCAACCACGGCCAGGTGCAGAAGGTCGAGCAGGCCGTCAAGGGCCTCGGCGGCACGGTGGTCTACTCGTACGAGCAGATCGGCGTCGTCATCGCCCGCTCGACCGACACCAAGTTTGCCGAGAAGCTGCGCCTGGCCAAGGGCGTCGACTCCGTCGGTGCCAGCCGCACCAAGGGCATCACCGCCTCCGACCAGGGCAAGGCCGACGTCGCCGCCGAGCCGACCGGCACCGCCGCCCCCGGCCAGGAGCCGTACGAGGCCAACCAGTGGGACATGCGCCAGATCGGCGTCGACAAGGCCCACAAGATCTCGCTCGGCAGCCGCAACGTCACCGTCGGCGTCCTGGACTCCGGCATCGACGCCACGCACGAGGACCTGGCCGCCAACGTGGACGCCTCGCAGTCGGTCTCCTGCATCGACGGCGGCAAGCCGAACACCGACTGGAAGGCCTGGCAGCCCACCACCAGCGACCACGGCACCCACGTGGCCGGCACCATCGCCGCCGCCAAGAACGGCAAGGGCGTCGTCGGCATCGCCCCGAACGTGAAGCTGGCGGCCGTCAAGGTCGTCGACGACGGCGGGTTCATCTACCCCGAGTACGCGGTCTGCGGCTTCGTCTGGGCCGGCGAGCACGGCTTCAAGGTGACCAACAACAGCTACTACGTCGACCCGTGGATGTTCAACTGCCCGAACGACAAGGACCAGGCCGCGATCACGGCCGCCGTCCGCAAGGCAGTCGCGTTCTCGGCGCGCAAGGGCGTCTCCAACGTCGCCGCGGCCGGCAACGAGAACATCGACCTGGCGCACAAGACCACTGACGTGGCCAGCCCGGACGACACCACCCCCGGCACCCGCCCGGTCACCAACGACTGCCTGTCGCTGCCGACCGAGCTGCCCGGCGTCATCGCCGTCTCCGCGGTCGGCGACAAGGGCGAGAAGTCGTACTACTCCAGCTACGGCAAGGGCGTCGTCACCGTCGCCGCGCCGGGTGGCGACCGCCGCTTCCAGATCCCGGACACCCCGGACAAGGACGGCCGCATCCTCTCCACCATCCCGGGCAACAAGTACGGCTACATGCAGGGCACCTCGATGGCCACCCCGCACGTCACCGGCGTGGTCGCGCTGCTCGCCAGCACGTTCCCGTGGGCCAGCCCGGACGAGCTGACCGAGCTGCTGACCAACCAGGCCGAGTCCCACGCCTGCCCGACCGGTGAGTTCAACCCGGGCGGCGCCGGCCAGTGGAAGGCGACCTGCGAGGGCGGCGCCGACGACAACGGCTTCTACGGCGCGGGCATCATCAACGCCGAGAAGGCGGTCCAGTGGTGGCGCTGAGGCGCTGACCGCGACGACACCTGATCGCCGAGTCATCTGACCGTCGAGTCATCTGATCGCTGAGCCGGGGAGCGGGACCACTTGGGTCCCGCTCCCCGGTCGCGTTTGAGTACCCGTACTCAGGCCGCCGCCCGCCGCGCCGCACAGGATGGATCCGTACCCACCGGAGCCACCACAGGAGTCGAGCGCCATGGCCCAGAGCATCCCCGGCCCGCAGTCCGTCCCCGGCCGGCGCAACCGGCTCGCCCTGGCCCTGGGCGCCGGCCAACTGCTGCTCGCCGCACCGATGCTGGCCACGATCGCGACCGCCGGCCTGGTGGTCGCGGTGATGGGCACCGCCGCCGGCGGCCCGGCGGTCGCGGTGGTGCTGCTCGCCCTGCTGCTCGCCGCGGGCCCGCTGCTCGGACTGGGCCTCGCCTACCTGGCCGCCAGGTTGCGGGGGCTGTCCGGGGATGTCGCGTTCCCGGTGGTCGCCTTCGGCCTGCTGCTCGGCACCACCGTCGAGTACGTCGCCTGGATCGGCCCCGCACTGGGCTAGGTCCCAGGGAGTGACGGCCCCGGGCCGTCACTCGAAGCCGGGCTCCCAGGCCGTCTCCACCGACGGCTTGCCGTGCAGGTCCGGCACCTCCCGCAGCCAGTCCGGCCGTCCGGCCCGGGTCCGGGCCGCCTGCCGCCGGTCGGCCTCGCGCAGCTGCTCGGGCGTGACGAAGCCCTCCGGCAGCCACTGCTCGGAGAGCACCGCCCGGGCGGCCAGGTGGTTGACGTACGCCTGTCGGACCCCGTCCACCGAGTCGAAGCCGGGCTCGTCGGCCAGCCACTCGTCCGGGACCAGCGCCAGAACCTCCGTCAGCAGCGGCACGGTGACCAGCGGACCGAGCTCCTCGTCGGCCAGCCGGACGTCCGGGGCCGAACCGCCCAGGGCGTGCGTGCTGAGGTCGTACCGCCTGCCGACCGCCGCCTCGGCGGCCGCCCAGCGGTGGTGGAAGATCAGCGCGGCGCCGTTGTCGATCAGCCAGAGCCGCCCGTGCCAGACCACCAGGTTGGGGTTGTGCAGGGTGCGGTCGACGTTGCCGGTCAGCGCGTCCAGCCAGACCACCCGGCCGGCCTCGGCCGAGTCCACCGTGATCATCCCGGGCTTGAAGTCCCGCGCCCCGGGCAGCAGGTCCATCCCGAGGTTGACGCCCGCGCTGGCCCTGAGCAGGTCCTGGATCTCGGCGTCCGGCTCGTCCGCGGCGACGGCCGGGTCGAAGTCCACCAGCCGCAGTTCCGGCACCCGCAGGCCCAGCCGCCGGGCCAGCTCACCGACGATCACCTCGGCGACCAGCGCCTTGCGGCCCTGGGCCGCCCCGGTGAACTTGACCACGTACGTTCCCAGGTCGTCGGTCTCCACCACACCGGGGACGGACCCGCCGTCCCGCAGCGGGTCCACGTAGCGCACCGCAGTCACCAGATCGAGCACACCGGCCACCCTATCCCGTCGCGTCGCGGCCGGTTCGCTGTGGTTGGCTTGCGGGAAGAGCGGTACCCACCACACGAGGAGAGCAAGGTCATGGGACAGGTGCAGGCCACCACCGAGCGGGTCTACGACGCGGCCCCCGAGCGGGTGTACGAGGCGCTGGCCGACTACCAGGTGACCCGCCCGAAGCTGCTGCCGGCCCAGTACAGCGAGTACGAGGTCCGGGTCGGCGGCACCGGTGCCGGCACCCAGGTGCACTGGAAGCTGCAGGCCACCGAGAAGCGGGTGCGCGACTGCCTCTTCACCGTCTCGGCGCCCGAGCCCGACCGGCTGGTGGAGAAGGACGCCAACTCCAGCATGGTGATCACCTGGACCGTCTCGGCCGTCGGCGAGGGCCGCTCCAAGGTCACCGTGACCGCCGGCTGGCAGGGCGCCACCGGCATCGGCGGCTTCTTCGAGCGCACCTTCGCCCCCAAGGGCCTGAACCGGATCCACGACCAGGTGCTGGCCAACCTGGCCGACGAGGTCCGCTGACCCCTGCGGCGGCCCCCGGTCGCGCCGTCCGCGCGGTTCGGGCGCGCGATTCGGGCGTGTAGATCCACCGATGCACGTGAATCGCCAGGGATTTCGAGCGGCTCGGCCACCCGTACGAGAAGAACGCCGTACGGGTGGCCGAACCGCCACCTCCGGGTGACGGGGGCCGCCCGGCGCGGGGGAGCCACCCTAGGCTCGCCGCCGTGCATATGACGATCCTTCACATTTCGCAACCGGTGGACGGCGGGGTCGCCCGCGTCGTGGCCGACCTGGTCCGGGGGCAGCGCGAGGCCGGGCACCGGGTGCTGGTGGCCTGTCCGCGCGGCGGACGGCTGGCCGAGGAGGCCACCGCGGTGGGCGCGCTGGTCCAGGACTGGCCGGCCGGGCGCTCGCCCGGCCCGGGCACCGCCGCCGAGGCCTGGCGGCTGCGCCGGATCGTCCGGGCGGCCGCGCCCGACGTCGTCCACCTGCACAGCGCCAAGGCCGGGCTGGCCGGCCGGCTGGCGGTGCGCGGCGCGGTGCCGACCGTCTTCCAGCCGCACGCCTGGTCCTTCGCCGCCGTCGACGGCACGCTGGCCGCCGCCACCCTGCGCTGGGAGCGCTTCGCCACCCGCTGGGCCCACCGGCTGCTCTGCGTCAGCGTCCAGGAGCGGGCCGACGGCGTGGCCGCCGGGCTGGCCGCCGACTGGGCGGTGGTGCCCAACGGTGTGGACGTGCGGCACTACGCGCCCGCCGACCGCCGGGCCGCCCGGATCGCGCTCGGCCTGGACCTGGACGCCCCGCTCGCGGTCTGCGTCGGGCGGCTGTGCCGGCAGAAGGGCCAGGACGTGCTGCTGGCCGCCTGGCCCGAGGTGCTGCGCCGGGTGCCGCAGGCCCGGCTGGCGCTGGTCGGCGGCGGCCCGGACGGTCAGCGGGTGGCGGAGCTGGTCCGGGGGACCGCGGAGCCCGCCCGGATCAGGCTGGTCGGGGACGTGGCGGACCCGCGCCCGTGGCTGGCGGCGGCCGATCTGGTGGTGCTGCCTTCGCGCTGGGAGGGGATGGCGCTGGCCCCGCTGGAGGCGATGGCGGCGGCCCGTCCGGTGCTGCTGACCGATGTGCCGGGCGCGCGGGAGTGCCTGCCGCCGTCGGAGCTGGAGCACGCGGTGGTGGCGCCCGAGGACGCGACGGCCCTCGCCACCCGAATGGGGGACGCGCTGTCCGATCCGATCGAATGCGAGCGACGCGGCGCGCGGCTGCGCGACCACGTGGCGGCCCGGCACGACGTGCGCACCGTGGTCGAACAGGTGGACGTCCTCTACCGCCACCTGCTGGGCGCCGGGCCTGCCTCGGGGCGGCGCCGGGCCCGTGTCCCAGAGCGGATCTGATCGTTTCACATGCCGTGAATGCCCGCCGTCCCGGCGCTGTCGTATTCGCACCCTCAACCGGGTCCGGGGCGAGGCATTAAATCCGAAATACCTATTAATGGGCGGCTGGGATGAAACGGCAAGTCAACTTCCAGCCCGTAGCGCCCGGTTCGGTATTGTCGGATTTTGCCTGCTTCGTTCAGATTTCATACCGGGAATTCACGGCTGTGCCCCTCGCTACCGAGTCCTTCGCGACCGGTTCCTTCGCGATCGGCCCCGCCACGGGAGATCCGAAAGCCGCCAGCGGCAGCAGGTGCTGTCAGGACCGCGCCCGCCGGGCCGGGACGGCCGCCCCGCGCCAACCGGTGCCGGGGCGCCGTCACCCCGGGCACACAGCAGGGGAGATCGTGCGCTGATGACCATTGACCACGACAGTGTCCCGCGACCGGGCGGGACCCTGTCCGGGCCCCGCCTGCCGGGCACCGGGCTGCTCGACCGTCCGGCGGGCGCGGCGCGCAGCCGGGTGGTGCCGCCGCCGCGCCGGCACCGCGGGGCGGTCCGCAAGCGGCTGGCCCTGCCGCTCGCGCTGGTCCAGGCCGACGCCATCGCGCTGTGCTCCGCCACCGGTATCGCCAACCGGGCCATCGACCCGTCCACCCCGCTCGACCCCCTGCTCGGCGTCCCCGCCGTCCTGCCCCTGCTGCTCCTGCTCAACCTGGCCGGCGGCCTCTACCGGTCCCGGCTCACCCTCTCCGTCCTGGACGAACTGCCCGCGCTGGCCGCCCGCGCGGTCGTCGCCGCCGCCTTCGCCGTCACCCTCTCCGGCTGCCTCGGCGGCCACTGGCCCGACTGCGGCCCGGCCACCCCGGCCCGCCTCACCGTCCTGCTCGGCGGCCAGCTGCTGATCGCCGCCGTCGGCCGCGCCGTCCTCTACCACCTGGTCCGGCGGATCCGCCGCAGTCGCCCCAGCCCCGCCCTGGTGCTCGGCGCCGGCCGGCTGGGCCGCCGGGTCGCCGCCGCCCTCGGCGAGCGCGGCGAGTACGGGATGCGCCCGGTCGGCTTCCTCGACGCCGACCCGCGGCTGTCCGCCGGCGACACCGACCTGCCCGTCCTCGGCGGCCGCGAGGTGCTGGAGCGCGAGGTGCGCCGGCGGCGGATCCGGCACGTGATCGCCACCGCCGGCGCCGCCGACGAGGCCGACACCGCCGCCGCCCTGCGCGAGGCCGCCCGGCTCGGCTGCCAGGTCTGGCTCGTCCCCGCGCTGCGCGAGTACGGCTCGCTGCCCATCGCCCCGATCGCCGGCGGCGACCACCTGTGGGGCTTCCCCTGCCTGCGGGTCGGCCGCCCGGCGATGCGCCGCCCCGGCTGGATCGCCAAGCGGACCCTGGACATCACCGCCGCCGTGTTCGGCCTGCTGCTGCTCGCCCCCGTCCTGGTGCTCTGCGCCCTCGCCGTCCGCTTCGACACCGGCCCCGGCGTGCTGTTCCGCCAGCAGCGCACCGGGCTCGACGGCCGGGTCTTCACCGTCCTCAAGTTCCGCACCCTGCGCCCGAGCAACGAGCACGAGTCGGCGACCCGCTGGAACATCTCCCAGGACCACCGGATGGGCGCCGTCGGCCGGCTGCTGCGCAAGAGCTCGCTGGACGAACTGCCGCAGCTCTGGAACGTCCTGCGCGGCGACATGAGCCTGGTCGGCCCGCGCCCCGAACGCCCCTACTTCGTCATGCGGTTCGGCCAGGCCTACCCCGAGTACGCCGACCGCCACCGCGTCCCGGTCGGCCTCACCGGCCTGGCCCAGGTCAACGGCCTGCGCGGGGACACCTCGATCGAGGATCGGGCCCGGTTCGACAACCGCTACATCGAGAGCTGGAGCCTCTGGCAGGACGTCAAGATCCTGTGCCGCACCGCGGCCCTGATGCTCCACCCGGACGGGAGCTGACCCCCGCGTGGCCCTGACCCTTCCCGCCGTCCCGCGCCCCGCCTTACGGAGGGCACTGCCCGCGCTCGCGGACCGGCCCAGCCTGCTGGCCGCCGCCACCGTCCTGCTGGTGTGCGTACCCACCGGCGAGAAGGACGTCACCGCGGCCGTCCACGTCACCGCCGCCGACCTCGCCTCGCTGGCCCTGGTCGCCCTCACCGCGCTCGACCTGCTGCGCGGCCGGCTGCCCGCCGTCGACCGGGCCACCTGCGCGCTGTTCGGCGGGATCGTGCTCGCCGCCGCCGTCGCCACCGTCGGCTCGATCGACCCGGCCGCCAGCGTCACCGGCTTCGTCCGGCTCGTCCAGGTGTTCGTGCTGGTGCCCGCCGGGGTGCTCTGCTCGCTGCGCGACCGCACCGACCAGCGCCTGGTCCTCGGCTCCTTCGTGCTCGCCGCCCTGATCCAGGGCGTGGTCGGCGCCAAGCAGTACCTCACCCACACCGGCGCCTCCTACACCGGCGAGCCGATCCGGGCCGTCGGCACCTTCGGGGCGCTGGACATCATGGCGATGTCCACGGTGGTCAGCTTCGGACTGCTCGCCGCCCTCGCCCTCGGGCTCGCCGAACGCGGCGGCAACGCCCGGCTGCGGCGGTCGATGTTCGCCGTCGCCGCCTTCCTCGCCTTCCCGCTGGCCGTCTCCTTCAGCCGCGGCAGCTGGATCGCCACCGGCCTCGCCGCCACCGTCCTGCTGCTGCGCGCCGACGCCCGGCTCGCCGTCCGCAGCGCCGTCCTCGGCCTGGCCGCCGCCGTCGTCCTGGTCGGCGGCCTCGGCCTCGGCGGCTCCGGCGTCACCAAGCGGCTCAGCTCGATCGGCTCCGTCTCCGCGGCCCCCGACCAGTCCGTCTCCGACCGCTACGACCTGTGGGCCACCGCCGGGCGGATCTGGCAGGACCACCCGGTGCACGGCGCCGGACCCAAGGCCTTCCAGCAACTGCGCGACAGCCACGCCCCGCTGCGGCTGTCCTCCGGCAGCGACGCCGCCGACCCCACCATCGGCTTCCAGCGCGAGCCGCTGCTCTCCCCGCACAACATGTACTTCCTGGTCCTCAGCGAGCAGGGCCTGATCGGCATCACCGCCTACGCGGCCCTCTTCCTCGCCCTCCTGTTCGGCTGCCTGCGCCGCTCCCGCGGCTTCGGCCTCGCCGCGCTCGCCCTGCTCACCTGGGTGCTGGTCGACTACCTGTACGCCGACATCGGCGGCACCACCACCGTGCTGACCTCCGTCGTCCTCGGCCTCGCCGCGCGCACCGCCGTCCGGGAGACCGGCCACGGCCCCGGACCGAAACGGCGCGCCGGTGCCGACGGCGGGCCCGCGCGCCCCGGAGGCGAGCGGGCGATGGCACTGTGAGCACCGACCGGCCCGCCGCCCTGGCCGCCCCGGTCCCGGCCCCGCGCGGCACGCCCGGCAGGCCCCCGGCCGCCCCGTCCGGGCCGGGGCCGCGGCGCGGCTTCCTCGCCAAGGCCTTCGGCGTCACCGCGGTGCTCAGCGCCGCCGGCTCCGGCCTCGGGCTGCTGCGCGACCTCCTGCTGGCCCGCTACTTCGGGGCCAACCAGGGCACCGACGCCTTCCTGGTCGCCTGGACCGTCCCCGAGACGGCCGCACCGCTGCTGATCGAGGACGCCATGTCCTTCCTCATGGTGCCCGCCTTCGCGCTCGCCCTGGTGCTGCGCGAGGAGGACCCGGACGCCCCCGACCCGGTCCGCCAGCTCGTCCACGCCACCCTGCCCTGGCTGCTGCTCGCGCTCAGCGGCCTCGCCCTGGCCGCCGCCCTCGGCGCCCCCCAGCTGGTCGGCCTGCTCGCGCCCGGCCTGCCCGACCCCGGCCTGGCCGTCACCTGCACCCGGATCACCGCGGTCACCGTGCTGCCCTTCGGCGTGACCGGCTACCTCGCCGCCGCGCTGCGCGCCCACCACCGCTTCACCGCCCCGGCCGGGATCTACGTCGTCTACAACCTCGGCATCCTGGCCGTCCTGCTCGTCCTCCACGCCCACCTCGGGGTGCGCTCCGCCGCCCTCGGCGTCGCGGCCGGCAGCCTGCTGATGGCCGGCCTGCTGGTCGGCCCGTTCCTGCGCCGGCTGCGGCAGGGCGCGCCCGGCACCGGCACCGGCACCGGCCGCGCCCGCCGCGCCCGCAAGGCGCTGGTGCTGATGCCGCTCACCCTGCTGCCGGTGGGCGCCTTCACCCTGACCCGCCAGGCACAGGTCTTCGTCGAGCGCTACCTCGGCTCGGCGCTGCCGCCCGGCACCATCTCGCACCTCAACTACGCCGCCAAGGTCTCCCAACTCGCCATGACGGCGGGCATCCTGATCTGCACCGTCACCTTCCCGCTGGTCGCGCGGGCGCTCGCCGCCGGGGACCTCGCCACCGCCCGCGAGCGGGTGGAGAAGGACCTCGGCCAGGCGGCGGCCGTCGTCCTGCTCGGCACCGCCTTCCTGATGGCCTGCGCGCCCTCGGTGGTCTCGCTGCTGTTCGAGCGCGGTGCCTTCGGGCCCCGCGACACCGCCGCCACCGCCGACGTGATCCGGGTGTACAGCTTCGGCCTGCCCGCCCAGGCGCTGATCGGCGTGATGATCCGCCCGTACTTCTCACTGCGCCCGGTGGTCCGCCGGGCCGACGACCCCCGCACCGACGACGGCCGCCGTCGGCTGCTCGACTGGTACCCGGCCGGAGCGATGATGCTCGGCCTCGGCGTCACCGTCGGCACCGGCCTGCTCGCCACGCCCGGCTTCGGCGCCCTCGGGCTCGCCGCCGGGAACGCGGCCGGCATCACCGCCACCGCCGCGCTGCTGCTGCGCGGCCTGGTCCTGCGCGGCATCCCGCTGCGGCTGCACCGGGTGCTCGGCGGCCACGGCCGGCTGGTGGCCGCCGCCGCCGGCGCGACCGTGCTCGGCACCGCCGCCGCCGGGCTGGCCGCCGACCCCCTGGTCTCGACCCTCCTCGGGGGCCTCACCGTGGCGCTGGCCTTCGCCGCCCTCGGCACCGGACTCGGTGCCCGCGAGGTGCGCGGCCCGGTCCTCGCCGCGGCCCGATTCCTGTACTCGCCAACCCTCGCCGAAGAAGGGAAGCGTCCCGATGGACACTGAACGGGGAGCCGTCCGCTCGGCCCGAACGGGTGCCGGCAGCACCCCGCCGCACCGGGCGCGACTGCCCAGGAGCCGTCACCCGGCCGGCGAACCGCCGACCCCCGGCTCCGCCTCGCCGTGGATCCTGATGTACCACTCGGTGGCGGTCGAGAAGGAGGACCCCTACCGGCTCACCGTCAGCCCCGAGCGGTTCGCCGAGCAGATCGCCTGGCTGCACCGGCGCGGCCGGCGGGGCGTCTCGGTCCGCGAGCTGATGCGGGCCCGCGCGCTCGGCCGGGACGACCGGCTGGTCGGCCTCACCTTCGATGACGGCTATGCCGACTTCGCCCGGTACGCCGTCCCGATCCTCCAGGCCTACGGCTTCACCGCCACCGCGTACGTGGTCGCCGACCTGCTCGGCCGCGCCAACGACTGGGACACCGAGGGCCCGCGCAAGAAGCTCCTCACCGTCCGGGAAGTCACCGAACTCGCCGCCGCGGGCTGGGAGATCGGCTCGCACGGCCTCGGCCACCAGGCGCTTCCCGGCCTGCCCGCCGAGGCCCTCGCGGTGCAGGCCAAGGAGAGCCGCCGCCTGCTGGAGGAGGCCGTCGGCGGCCCGGTCACCGGCTTCTGCTACCCGTACGGCGCCGTCGACCTGCCCGCGACCCTGGCCGTCCGCGACGCCGGGTACGACTACGCCTGCGCCATCGGGCACTCCCCGCTCACCGGCCGCTTCGCCCTGCCGCGCTGCTACGTCGGCGACCGCGACGGCGCCTGGCGGCTGCGCGCCAAGAAGGGCCGGCACCGGCTGCGCGACGCCGTCACCGAGCTGCGCCGCGCACGCGCCCTCGGCGGGCGGGCGGTCACGGAGCGCCGGCCATGAAGGTGCTGCACATCGTCACCGGGCTCGCCTCCGGTGGCGCGGAACGCCAACTCCATCTGCTGCTGCGGCACCTGCCGCCGCACCAGCGGTGCGAGGTGCTCGCCCTGACCAACCCCGGCACGGTCGCCGCCGCGCTGCGCGCCGACAGTGTGACCGTCCACCACCTCGGCATGCGGGGCAACCGCGACCTCGGCGCGCTGCCCCGGCTGGTCCGGCTGGTCCGGGCCGGCCGCTACGACCTGGTGCACACCCACCTCTACCGGGCGCAGCTGTACGGCCGGCTGGCCGCCCGGCTGGCCGGGGTGCGCGCGGTGGTCTCCACCGAGCACTCGCTGCACGCCGGGGTGATCGAGGGCCGTCCGGTCACCCGGGGCGTCAAGGGCCTCTACCTGGCGGCCGAGCGGCTCGGCAGCACCACCGTCGCGGTCTCCCGCCAGGTCGCCCAGACGCTGGGCTCCTGGGGCGTCCCGCCGGCCCGGATCGAGCTGATCCCCAACGGCATCGACACCGGCCGCTACCGCCTGCCGCCGGTCGAGCGGGCCGTCGCACGCCGCCGGCTGCGGGCCGAACTCGGCCTGCCCGCCGGGAGCTGGGTGGTCGGCGGGGTGGGCCGGCTGGTCCCCGGCAAGCGCTTCGAGGTCCTGGTGGAGGCCCTCGCCGACCTCGACCCGGCCACCCGGCTGGTGCTGGTCGGCGAGGGCCCGGAGCGCGCCGCCCTGGAGCGCCGGGCGGCCGAACTCGGCGTCCGGGAGCGGCTGGTGCTCACCGGCGAGCGCGACGACGTGCCCGAGCTGCTGGCCGCCCTGGACGTGCTGGCCGCGCCCTCCACCGCGGAGACCTTCGGCCTCGGCGTCCTGGAGGGCCTGGCCGCCGGGCTGCCGGTGCGGCACAGCGCCTGCCCGGCGCTCGACGAACTGCCGCCCAGCGCCGCCCCGCAGGCCCGCCGCATCCCGTCCGAGCCCGCCGCCTACGCGGCCGCGCTGCGCGACCTGCGGCACCTGAGCGACCACATCGCCGATCCGCTGCCGCACCCGCCGGCCGTCGGCCACTACGACATCGTCCGGGTCGCCGCCGACCTGGGCGCCCTCTACGACCGGCTGGCCCGCGGCTGACCGCCCGCCACCGCCGGAACCGCCGTCCCACCCCCAAGGAGCCACACCCATGACCACACCGCGCCGAACCGCCCGCCGCCTGGTCCGCCGCTGGTGGCCGGTGGCGCTCGCGGTTCCGCTCGGCGCCGCGGCCGGCGCCGGGTACGCCGTCGTCTCGCACCCCTCGTACGCCGCCAGCGCCTACGTCCTCGTGGTCCCGCAGAACCCGGGGGAGGCGGCCACCGCGACCAACTTCGCCCAGGCGTACGGCCGGCTGGCCGGCCAGCCGCAGGTGCTCGCGGTGGCGGCGGCCGAGACCGGCCACACCCGGGCCGAGCTGGAGTCCCTGGTGCACGGGACGACCTCCCCGGACGCCCCGATGATCGAGGTCACCGGCACCGGGAGGCACCCCCAGGAGGCCGCCCTGACCGCCGACGCGGTGGCCCGCTCGCTGGTCGCCTTCGCCAACACCAGCAGCAAGGACACCAACGTCCGGCTGGTGACCCTGGCCCCGGCCGCCGCGCCGGACAAGCCCACCACGCCCTCCGCCGAGCTGGACGTCGCGGTCGGCGGCGCGGCCGGGCTGCTGCTGGGCGCTCTGGTGGTGATGACCCGCCGCCGGGAGGAGGACGAGGAGCCGGAGGCCGCCGTGAGCACCCCGGAGCCGGAGGCCCCGGAGGCCGCCGCGCCGGCCGGGGGCCCGGTGCCGCCGCGCCCGCGCGGTGAGGAGCCGCCCGCCAGGTCTGCCGCGCCGGACGCCCCGGCGGACCCGGAGAGCGCGCCGGAACCCGCCCCGGAGGGCGGCCCCGAGAGCGCGGGGACCGCCGCCGAGGCCGAGGCCGGCCCGGCGCCGACCTCCCCGGCGCCGACCTCCCCGGCGCCGACCTCCCCGGAGAAGGAGAAGAGCACGGCCGGGAGCGGCCGGTGAGCACCGAGACCCGCGGCACCGGCCTGCCGGCCCAGTCGTCGTCGCCGTCCTGGACCACCGAGCTGCGCCGCGAGGACGACGCCCTGGACGCCCTCGCCGAGGAGTGGGACGACCTGGCCGCCCGCTGCCGGACCGCCACCTTCTTCCAGGCCGCCGCCTGGCAGCGCTCCTGGTGGCGCCACTACGGCCGCCCGGGCGCCCTGCTGGTGGTGCTGGTCCGCCGGGACGGCCGGCTGGTCGGCGCGGGAGCCTTCCGACGCCTCGGCCCGCTCGGCGGTCTGACCGGCCTCGGCGCCGGACTGGTCGACTACAGCGACGTCCTGCTCGACGACGAGTGCGCCGACCGGGCCGCCGCCGAGTTCGCCGCCGCCCTGCCGCTCACCCGCCCCTGGCACTGGCTGGACCTGCGCGAGGTGCACCCGGACGCGGCGGTGCAACGGGTGTACGAGCACTGGCGCGGCAACCGCCGCCGCTTCCAGGACTCGCTCTGCCAGTACCTGCCGGCCGTCCCGATGGACCGGCTGCTCAAGCGGGTGCCCGGCAAGACCGCCCAGCGCAGCCGGGTGAAGCTGCGCAAGATCGCCGAGGCCGGGGTGCAGGTCCGCTCGACGCCGCCGGAGGAGGTGCCGGAGGCACTGGAGGGGCTGCTGCGGCTGCACTTCCTCCAGTGGCAGCGGCGCGGTGTCACCCCGGAGCACCGGACCGAGCGGTTCGCCCGGCACCTGGCCGAGTCCACCACCGGCCTGGTCGCCACCGGCCGGGCCACCGTCCACCAGTTCCACCTGGACGGCCAGCTGGTCGCGGTGAACCTGCTGCTGCTCTGCCCGTCCTTCGGCGGGCTGTACATGTACGGCGCGCACCCGGTGCTGCGCGAACGGCTGGACATCGCCGGGCTGCTGTTCGGCGCGGCCCTGGACGAGACGGTCGGCGCGGGCATCCCGCTGCTCGGCCTGCTGCGCGGCCAGGAACCGTACAAGCAGCGCTGGCGGCCGGACCGGTTGGCCAACCAGCGGCTGCTGCTGGGCCCCCCGGGGGCGGCGCCGGCGGCGGCCGTCCGGGCCGGGGCGGTGCGCCTGCGGCAGGCGGCGGCGCACCAGCTGCGCACCCGCTTCCCCCGGCTCAAGGAAGCGCTGCTGGCCCGCCGCCGCAGCTGACCGCCCGCCCGCCGCTCAGCGCCGGGCGGGCGTCGGACCCGTCGACGGGCCCTGCGACGGCTTCGCCGACGGGCTCGGCGACGGGCTCGGCGCGGCGGGGACGCC
>NZ_JBHTRF010000095.1:0-31431 GCF_042796115.1 Kitasatospora sp. NPDC056446
AGCAACTTCACCTGCGCAACAATCTTCACATCAACGAACCTAGTACGCCCGGACTATCTGACGCAAACTCAGAAACCACAGGCCGTAACCACCGCAGTCCGCCTCGACGGCAAATCGCTGCCCCCCTGTCCCGCTACGCGGGCAATCCAATTCCTCCCCGGCCTGAAGAGCCGGGGCTTCCTTGGAGGACTCGGTGAACGTCGACGAACCTCCGCATACGCCCGCGCCCGGACGGGTCCGCTCGGCGCTGCGCTCGCTGACCCCCGACCTGTCCCCGTGGCGTGCCTCGCGTGACTTCCGCTACCTCTGGACGTCCGGCTGCGTCACCAGCTTCGGCAGTTTCCTGACGCTCGTCGCCGTGCCGCTGCAGATCAAGCAGCTCACCGACTCCTCCCTCGCGGTCGGCCTGGTCGGTGCCGTCGAACTCGTCCCGCTGATCGTCTTCGGCCTGTGGGGCGGCGCCCTCGCCGACGCCCTGGACCGCCGCAAGCTGGTGCTGCGCGCCGAGGCCGCGCTCGGTCTGCTGGCCGGGCTGCTGCTGCTCAACGCCCTGCTGCCGCAGCCGCTGCTGTGGCCGATCTACCTGGTCGCCGCGCTGGTCGCGGCCGCCGACGGACTCCAGCGCCCGGCCCTGGACTCGCTCACGCCGCGGATCGTCCCGCACCAGCACCTGACGGCCGCCTTCGCCCTCAAGTCGCTGTACCACAACGCCGCTTCGGTGGCCGGGCCCGCCCTGGCCGGCGTCGTGGTGGCCTTCGCCGGGGTGCAGACCGCGTACGCGCTGGACGTGCTCACCTTCGCCGCCTCGCTGCTGCTGCTCGCCCGGATCAAGGCCGTGCCGCCCGCCACCGGCGCCGAGCGCCCCTCGGTCCGGGCGGTGCTGACCGGCGTCCGCTACGCGTGGAGCCGCAAGGACCTGCTCGGGACCTACGCGATCGACGTCTGCGCCATGCTGCTCGCCTACCCGGTGGCCGTCTTCCCCTTCCTGGCCTCGGACTTGGGCGCGGACTGGGCGCTCGGCCCGATGTACGCGGCCTCCGCCGTCGGCGCCCTGCTGGTCGGGGCGACCAGCGGCTGGACGTCCCGGATCCACCGGCACGGGCGGCTGCTGGTGGTCGCCGCCGTCGCCTGGGGCGCGGCGATGGCCCTGGCCGGGCTGTCCGGGAGCGTCTGGGTGGTGCTGCTCGGGCTGGCACTGGCCGGCGGCGCCGACCAGCTCAGCGGGCTGGCCCGCGCGACCATGTGGAACCAGTCCATCCCGGACGGGGTCCGCGGCCGGATGGCCGGTGTGGAACTGCTCAGCTACTCCGTCGGCCCGCAGCTCGGCCAGGTCCGGGCGGGCACCATGGCCGGACTGGTCGGGGTGCGCGCCGCCGTCTGGACCGGCGGTATCGCCTGCGTCGTCGCCGTCCTCGCCGTGGCCGCCGCGCTGCCCGCGCTGCTCGGCTACGACGACCGCACCGACCCGCACGCCGCCGCCGTCCGCGCCGAGCACGAACGGGCCGAACGCGAACGGGCGGAGCACGACCGGGCGGAGCAGGCCGAGCAGACCGAACCGGCGGCCGGCACACCGACGGGGGCGGCGACCACGCTGTGACAGACTTTCGGGCATGAAATCCGGGGGATGGAAGCAGTGGACCGCCGTGGTGGTCGTGCCCGCGGCGGCGTTCGGGGCGCTCGGCTGGGCGCTGTGGAACGGCGGCAGGGCCGCGGACCAGGCCCCCCGGGACACCGGGACCCCGCGCCCGGCCGCCGGCACCCCCGGGCCCCCGGCACCGGACCTGACGGCGCTGGCCGCCTCCCCCGAGGTGGCCGCCGCCGACCAGGGCCTCGCCGCCGAGATCGACCGCCGGCTGGCCGCCCTGCTCCCGGTGCTCTCCGGTGCCCAGCAGATCGGCGAGGGCGTCCAGGACGGCTGCGGTGCGGCCCCCGGCGCCTCCGACGGCTCCGGGCCGCGCCGGACGGCCGCCAGCTGCCGTCGACAGGTCGTCAAGTACCTCGCCGTGACGGGCGATCCGCGACAGGTCCGGTCGCACTGGGAGCAGGCGATGGCCGCCCAGGGGGCCCAGCAGACCGACTCCAACGCCTCGCCCCGGCCCGGCGAGGGGCTCTGGTACGGCTTCCCCCGGGGTGACGGCGACCGCGACCTGCTCGGGGTGACCCTGGCCTTCGACGAACGTCAGGACCTGCGCTCCTCCCCCACCCCGGGCGCCGGCTTCCCCCGGACGCCGGACGCGCCGAACGCCGCCGCCACCGTCTGGGCCGACCGGGGTTCCAGGGCCGCGCCGCCGGTGGACCAGGCCGCCGCCCAGGCGGTCGCGGCCGGCCGGCGCCTCGTCGTGCTGAGCGTCGACGAGGAGTACTTCACCGGCCCCGACCCGCGCTGACCCGGCCCGGGTCCTGCCCCCGCCCGGCTGCCCGGCTGCCCGGCTGCCCGGCCCGTCCCTACTCCGCCCCGTCCTTCGGCTTGTCGCCCCAGCGCGGGTCGTCCTTCCACTCCCGGTTGCGCTCGTCCGCGATCCGCAGGGCCTGCGCGGCCTCCTCCGGGCTGTCGTACGGCCCGAGGCGGTCCTTCGCCGGGCACTCCGGGCCCTCCTCGACCTTGCCGTGCTTGATGCAGTAGAACCACTCGCCGGGCTTGCCGGTCGACTTGCGGTGGAATCCGAGGGGCATGGCGTTCTCCCGTTCAGACGGTCGGTGTTCGAAGGTCGGGCCGGTACCGATCATTCCCCGCGCGGGGCCGCCCCGCACACCGCCCGTACCGGCGGAGCCCGGCGACTAGACTCGCGGCCATGGCTCTCGTACCCGGCATCCAGTCCCCCACCCGCAAGGTCCCGGCCCACATCGCGCGCCCCGAGTACGTCGGGCGCCCCGCCCCGACGCCGTACACCGGGCCCGAGGTGCAGACCGCCGAGACGATCGAGAAGATGCGGATCGCGAGCCGGATCGCCGCCCGGGCCATGGCGGCGGCGGCCGAGCTGATCGCCCCCGGCGTCACCACGGACGCGCTGGACGCGGTCGCCCACGAGTACATGTGCGACCACGGCGCCTACCCGTCCGACCTCGGCTACCGGGGCTTCCCCAAGTCCGTCTGCACCTCGATCAACGAGGTGATCTGCCACGGCATCCCGGACTCGACGGTGCTGCGGGACGGCGACATCGTCAACATCGACGCCACCGCGTACATCCACGGCGTGCACGGCGACCTCAACGCCACCTACCTGGTCGGCGACGTGGACGAGGAGTCCCGGCTGCTGGTCGAGCGCACCCGGGAGTCCCTGGACCGCGCGATCAAGGCGGTCAAGCCGGGCCGTCAGATCAACGTCATCGGCCGGGTCATCGAGTCCTACGCGAAGCGCTTCGGCTACGGCGTGGTGCGGGACTTCACCGGGCACGGCATCAACACGTCGTTCCACTCCGGGCTGATCATCCCGCACTACGACAGCGAGCGGGCGACCGAGGTGATCAAGCCGGGCATGACCTTCACCATCGAGCCGATGCTGACCCTGGGCACCTACGACTACGAGGTCTGGGCCGACGGCTGGACGGTCGTCACCAAGGACCGCAAGCGCACCGCCCAGTTCGAGCACACGCTGGTGGTCACGGCGGACGGCGCGGAGGTCCTCACCCTGCCGTGACCCCCGCCCTGCCGTGACTCCCCGGTGGGCGCACCCACCGGGGGGCCGGTCGGCCGATCCGGGGGGCCGGTCAGCCGATCAGCCACTGCTCCTCGGCGACGGCGCCCACCTCGGTGCAGGCGTCGGTCAGCACGTCCAGGACGCGCAGCGGGTCCGGCAGCGCCTGCTCGGGACCGCGCAGCCAGCGCACCTGGGAGCCGTCCGGCAGCGCGGCCGGCGGGAGCAGGGTGTACGAGCCTCGGCAGTGCCAGCGCAGCCCGGGGTGCTCGGACATGGTGTCCGGGGTGGAGTCGAGCGCGCTGGTCCACCACTCGTCCTCGTCCTGCGGGGTGCCGCGGGTGGCGGTGAAGAAGAGGTAGCGGTCCTCGCCGACGGCGGCGACCGGGCCCTCGACGCCCAGCGCCGTCAGCCGCTCCAGCGCCAGCCGCCCGGCCTCCGCCGGGACGTCCAGCACGTCGTGGACCCGGCCGGTCGCGGTGATGAAGTTGGCCTGCGGGTCGCGGGAGAGCCAGCGGGAGAGCTGCTCGGGGTCGGTGGTGGCCTGCGTCTGCCAGGCGAAGGAGACCGGGTGCTGGGCGGGAGCCGGACAGGCCACCCGGTCACAGGAACAGCGGTAGCCGGCCGGATGGGCGGCCGGGGCGAGCGGGAACCCGGCGCGCGCGGCGCCGAGCAGCTGGTCCAGTCCGGTCCCCGGGCCGTCCGCGTCCCCCGCCCGGGCCCGCTGACGATCACGCTTCTGCCACCAGGTCGTCCACCTGCCGCCGGCTTCCATCGGGTCCCTTCCGCGCAACTGCCGTGCCTGGTGCGACACAGCGTTCGACGTACCACTCCGACGCAACGCACGGCGCGCCCCGCTGCTTCCCGGGGTGCTCGGCCCTGCCGTCCGCGCCCAGCCGGCCGCGGCCCGGGGTCACCGGACGGCCGACGCCAGGGTCACGGTACGCAGTCGCGGCAGCACGCTGTCCGCGCCGGATCGGCCGGAGGGCGCGGGGATCCGCGCCCCGCCCGGCCCGTACGGGCCCGCTGACCCGGGTGGACCCCGAGGGCGTACAGGAAGGATAAGGGTGCGCGGGGCCTCCGGATGACCGGGGGCGGTGCCTCTCCGGTCACACTCCCGCGGGCACCCCGGGCACACTCCCGGCACTTGGCCCTCACCGGGCCTCCCCGCGCCCGCCCTCCCCGGGTGTCCCCGGTCACCCCGCGACACCTCCGGGTCACCCGTGCGGAGGTGAGACCCTGGGGGGATGAAGAGCGCGGACACCGCATTCGTCGGCGGCCCCCTGGACGGCAGGATCCTGCCCGTCCCGCTGGGGCCGATGCTCGGCGTGCCGAAGAAGTACAAGGTCCCGGTCCCCGCGCACGGCGACACGGCCGCGCGCACACTGGTGTACGTCCGGGCCAAGCAGGTACGGGGCCTGAGCTGGTTCTGGCGCTACGAGTACGACGAGGCGGCCACCGCCAAGGCCTCCGGCTGACGAGCCTCCGGCCGACGGGCCGCCCCGCTCCCCCATCGACCCTCCGGGAGGTCGGCATGGCCAGGACGGTACGGCACCCGAGGAGCAGTTCCCGGGCCGTCGCGCACCACAACCGGGAGGTCGCCGCCGTCACGGCGGTGCTGCTGGCGGCGGTGAGCGTCTACACGGTGGTCATCGGGCAGAACGGCTGGCTCTGGTTCGGCTGGGCGGTGCTGCTGCTGGTCTGCGTGGCCCTGTTCCTGGTCCACCCCTGAGCAGCGGCACCGCCCGTCGCGCCGGCGCGGCTCCCCCACCGGCGCGCGTCCCCCACCGGTACGCGCCCCCGCCCGTACGCATCCCCCGCCCGTACGCATCCCCCGGCGCCGGTCAGTCATCCTCGGCGAGGACCAGGTACAGCTTCTTGCGGGCCTCGGTCAGGACGGCCAGGCCCTTGGCGCGCTGCGCCTCGGTGCCGGTCCGCATGACCTGCTGGACCGCCTGCTCCAGCGCGGCGAGCGCCTGGCCGACCTCCTGGACCGCCTCCCAGTCGACCTCCCGGCCGGCCTCCGCCCACGGCTCCGCCGGCCCGGCCTCGGCCGCGGCCCGGCCCGCCTCGGTGAGCGAGACCAGCCGCTTGCCGCCGACCTCCTCCGCGGTGATCAGGCCCTCCTCCTCCAGCAGCTGGAGGTTGGGGTAGATCGAGCCCGGGCTGGGCCGCCAGGCCCCGCCGGTCCGCTCGGTGATCTCGGCGATCATCTCGTAGCCGTGCATCGGCCGCTCCTTGAGCAGCGCCAGCAGCGAGGCGCGCACGTCCCCGCGCCGGGCCCGGCCGCCGCGCCGCCCGTGCGGGCCACCGCGCCGGCCGCCGTGCCCGCCGAAGCCGTGCCCGTACGGGCCGCCCATCGGCCGCCCCGGCCCGCCGCCGCCGAACGGCGGACCGAACCCGCCGAACGCCTCCCGGCCCTCGAAGCCCTCCCCGGGCATCTCCCGGAACTCCGGCCCCGGCCCGCGCCGGCGGCCACCGCCGCGCGGACCCTCTCCACGAAATCGCATTCCTGAGCGCATGGCGCCCACCTCCTGGTACTCCGACCGGTACTCCGAAACGGGTTCTCCGAAACGGGATATCCGAAACAGTCGAGTCACTGTCTCGATAGTTCGACGATATATCGGTGACTGTCGCTCGTCAACGACTTACCGATACTGTCCCCGACCCGGCCGCCAGGCACGGGCGCGTCACCCGTCCAGCCGCTACGGTGGCGGGCATGTCCGGAGAACGAGACCTTGCGATGCTCCTGCGCGGGATGCGCCCACAGCTCAACCCGGGGCGGTACGTGTACTGCACGCTCCCCGCGAAGGTGCCTGCGGGCATGCGGCCGGTGGTGACGGTCGCCGAACCCGAAGGCGTGACAGTGGTGGTCGCCCAGGAGGAGGCGGACGCGCTCGGGCTGCGCTACGAGTACGTGGCGGCCTGGATCACCCTGCAGATCCACTCGGCACTGGAGGCCGTCGGCCTGACCGCGGCCGTCGCCGGACGGCTCGCCGAGGACGGGATCAGCTGCAACGTGGTGGCCGGCTTCCACCACGACCACCTGTTCGTCGCCGCCGACGACGCCGACCGCGCCGTCCGGGCCCTGGAGGAGCTCTCCGCCACCACCGGCTGAGCCGGTTCCGCCCGACAGTCCCGCCGGGTGGCCGTCGCCGACCGGGCCTTCGACACTGGGAACAGCCGCCCCGCCGGGAGCGGCCCCACCGGAAGGAGACGGCCGCCATGGCCATCTGCGTCACCTGCGGCAACGACTACTGGCTGGCCTTCGAGATCAAGACGGTCACCGGCGACACCTACACGTTCGACAGCTTCGAGTGCGCGATGGAGAAGCTCGCGCCGCGCTGCGAACAGTGCACCGTGCGGATCGTGGGCCACGGCGTCGAGGTGGCCGGCATGTTCTTCTGCTGCGCCAACTGCGCCCGGGTCAGCGGGGGGCTCGGCACCCGGATCCGCGACGCCGTCGGCGCCCACCCGGCCTGACCGGCCGAGCCGGCCGCCCCCCGCCCGTTCACGGGGCGGGAAGGGCGGCGGAAGAGTCGGCCTGTACGCCGGGTTCTGTCTCCCGGGGTGCTTGCGCGGCCCGGGGAGGCGGCCATCCATCTAGGGCTGCCGTTGCCGACAGCCTCGTGCGGTCTACCCGCGGACTCAGGCGAGCAGCCTTCGAACATCCGCGCACGGCGCCCGAGGGCACCGATCTTGACCTTGCTCCAGGTGGGGTTTACCTAGCCGGCCGGGTCACCCCGGTCGCTGGTGGTCTCTTACACCACCGTTTCACCCTTACCCACCACCGAAAGCGGTGGGCGGTCTGTTTTCTGTGGCACTGTCCCGCGGGTCACCCCGGGTGGGCGTTACCCACCACCCTGCTCTGTGGAGCCCGGACGTTCCTCGGCGGGTCCGGAGACCCGTCGCGACCGCCCGGCCGACTCTTCCGCCGTAGTGGTCATCGTAGCCGCTCGGGCGGTGCCTCCCGTACACCGGACCGGACGGCCGGCGGCTCGCCGCCGAGGCGGGCGGCCACCCGGGCGGCCGTCGCGCGGGCCCAGTCGGTGGTGGTGACCAGGCCCAGGGCGAGGATCGCGCCGCCGAGGCCGACCAGGATCCACCAGCCGGCGTGGCTGGCCGGGGCGAAGCCGGTCGCGACCGGGCCGACCACGGCCGAGGTGACGACCGTGCCGATCACCGCGACGCCCAGCGACTGGCCGACCTGACGGCTGGTCGAGGCGACCGCGGCCGCCACCCCCGCCTGGGCGCGCGGCATGCCGGAGACCGCCGTGTTGGTGATCGGCGCGTTGACCATGCCGAAGCCGAAGCCGAACAGCGCGTACGCGGCCAGCAGCAGCGCCGGCGGGGAGTCCGCGGCGAGCCGGGTGAGCAGCAGCCCGCTCGCCCCGAGGCCGAGCCCCGCCGCGACCAGCGGCAGGCGCGGGCCCCGGCCGCCGACGATCCGTCCGGACAGCGGCGCGCAGACCAGCACCATCCCGGCCATCGGCAGCGTCCACAGCCCGGCCTCGGCCGGGCTGTAGTGCCGAACGTCCTGGAGGTAGAGGGTGTTGAGGAAGAGGAAGCCGCCGAGCGCGGCGAACGCGCAGACCGCGGTGACGGTGGCTCCGGTGAACGGCGCGCTGGCGAAGAACCGGGGGTCGACCAGCGGCTCGGCCACCCGCCGCTCCCACAGCGGGAAGGCGACCAGCGCGGCCGCGGCGACCGAGGCGAGGACGAGGATCAGCGGGGAGGTCCAGCCGTTGCCCGGGCCCTCGATGATCGCGGCGGTGCCGCAGCCGAGCAGCACGATCATCAACAGCTGCCCCACCGGGTCCAGTCGGCGCGGCCGGGGCGAGCGGGACTCGGGGACGAAGCGGGCCGTCAGCAGGATCGCGGCCAGCGCCACCGGGACGTTGATCAGGAAGATCGACGGCCAGCCCGCGCCGTCCACCAGGAAGCCGCCGAGCACCGGGCCGAGGGCCATCGAGATGCCGACCACGCCGGCCCACACGCCGATCGCCCGGGCCCGCTCCTTCGGATCGGTGAAGACGTTGGTGATGATCGACATCGCCACCGGGTTCAGCATCGAGCCGCCCACCGCCTGCAGCGCCCGGAACGCGACCAGCCACTCCAGGCTCGGCGCCAGGCTGCACAGCAGCGAGCCGAGGGCGAAGCACACCAGGCCGGTCTGGAACACCCGGCGGCGGCCGAACCGGTCGGCCACCGAGCCGAACAGCATCAGCAGCGAGGCCAGCACCAGGGTGTAGGCGTCGATGATCCACTGCAACCCGGACGCCGGGGCGTCCAGGTCCCGCTGGATCGAGGGCAGGGCGATGTTCACCACGGTGTTGTCGAGGCCGACGATGAACAGGCTCAGGCAGCAGATCGCCAGGACGAGCAGACGGCGGCGCCGCCCGGCCGCGTGCTCGGCGGCGGGTGCGGCGGCGGGCACGGCGGCGGCGGGGGGTCGGGCATCGGGCACGCCCCGATCCTCCCACCGCCGGGCGGGGGCGGGGGGACCGGGCGGACCGTACGGGTGGCGGGCGGGGGCGCTCCCCGGCCCGGCCGCCCGGCCGCACTGGCCGCAGAGCTGCAGGCCTACAGGCCTACACGGCCGCGAAGCGGACGGTCCGGGTGGCCGGGTCGGCCATGGTCAGCCGGACGCCGATCACCCGGCCGAGCGGCAGCCGCCCGGCCGTACCGGCGCCCGCGCCCCCGCCCGCGCCGGCGCCCGCCGCGTCGCAGCGGGCCCGGACCGCCGGGTCGCGCAGCTGGACGGTGCCGGAGGAGGGCCGCTTCTCGTCCACGTCGACGACCACCGCGGCGAACTCCTCGCCCTCCCGGCCGGCCAGCAGCTCCGCCTCCACCAGGTCCACGCAGGCGCGTTCCACCCCGCCCGCGCGTCGGTCCCCGTTCGCCATCAGCGCCGGGACGGCCGGCAGCGCGTCGCGCGCCCAGTCCGGCACGTCCTCCCCCGCCGCGACCGCCGCGCACACCTCCTGCGCGAAGCGGTCGCCGAGCCGGCGAAGCGGCGCGGTGCAGTGCGCGTACGGGGCGGCGAGCGCGGCGTGGTCCGGTGCGGCGGGCGCGGGCAGGCCGCGGGACTCGTCGAAGGCGTGGTAGCCGGCGCCGCGCAGCAGCCCGGTGCAGGCGTTGAGGAAGGCGGCGTTCAGCGGCACGTCCGGGTCCAGCGAGCGGATCAGTTCGGGGTACGGGAGCGCCTGCGGCCAGTCGACGTCCAGCGCGGCGGCGATCCGGCGCAGCCGCTCGTACGCGCCGGGCGGGGCGGCCGGCAGGGTGCGCAGCAGGCCGACGCCCGCGTCCAGCATCAGCTCGGCCGCGGCCATGCCGGTGAGCAGCGAGATCTGGGCGTTCCAGCCGTCGGCGGGGCCGGCCGCGCGGTAGCCGAGGACGTAGCCGTGCAGGGTCTCCTCGACCTCCTGCTCGGGCACGGGCAGGCTGATGCCGCCCCGGGCGCGCTCCTGCTCCTCGCGCAGCCGGCCGACGGTGGCCAGCAGGGCGAGCTGTTCGTCGGCGCCGCCGAGGTGCACCGCGCGTTCGACGGCGGCGTAGTCCAGGCGGCGGTGCGAGCGGACCAGGGCGCGGCGCAGGTCGGCGAGGACGACGGCGCCGTCGGCGTCCAGGTCCAGTTGCCAGAGCAGCGCGGGCCGGGGCTCGCCGGGCAGCAGGCTGGCGGCGTCCTCGGAGATCCGGGCGGGGTGCAGCGGGACCCGGTGGTCCGGGAAGTAGAGGGTCTCGACCCGGCGGCGGGCCTCGGTGTCGATGGCGCCGCCCGGGCGGACGAAGGCGGCGACGTCGGCGATCGCGTAGTGCACCCGGTAGCCGCCGCCGGCCCGGTGGGTGAGGTGCATGGCCTGGTCGAGGTCGCGCGAGCCGGGCGGGTCGACCGTGAACAGCGGCAGGTCGGTGGCGTCGTGCTCGGGCAGCCGGGGGCGTTCGGCCGCCTCCTCCGCCTCGGCGAGCACCGCCTCCGGCCACTCGGTGTGGATGTCCAGGGAGGTGCGGAGCTCGTTCAGTTCGGTGTTGATCCGGGCGGAGTCGGCGGCCTTGACGCGCAGTTTTCGGCGAGGCATGGACGCAGCGTAGGGCGAATCGGGTGATTTCGGATGGAGGCTCAGCGTCCCAGCAGGGACTTCAGGTCCTTCGCCGCGAGCACGACCGCGTCGTCGTACCGGCCGGTGGCCAGCCGCAGCATGAACGCGACGGCGTCGTCAGGGTGCGGGTCCGCGTACGGTTCGCCGTTGTAGTCCAGGAACAGCAGCATCGCCTCGAAGGCGGTGCGCTTGTTGCGGTCGACCAGCGGGTGGTTGCGGGACAGGCTCTGGCCGAGGGCCGCCGCCTTGGTCCACAGGTCCGGGTAGGCGTCGTCGCCGAACAGGCTCGCCTGCGGGCGGGCGATGGCCGAGAGCAGGCCGCCGAGGTCGCGGATGTTCTCCGGGCCGCCGGCGAGGTAGGTGACGTCGTCGAGGTCCAGGTACTCGGTCACGAGGTCACAGGTCCTTGAGGCGGTCGAGCGTCTCCGCGTTGGCGGCGCGGATCCTGGCCACCATGGCCGCGCGGCGCTCGGCCCTGCCCTGCCGGGCTCCCTCGGCGAGCGCCTCGGGCACCTCGGACCGGCGGACGTCGAAGGCCAGCTCGGCGGTGCCGGAGCCGCCCGGCTCCTCGGTCACCCGGACCTGCCCGGCCATCACGGCCCGGGCCGCCGCCCGCAGCGCGAACTCCAGCGCCTGCCGGGTCTCCGCCGGCAGGCCGGCGGGCAGGCGCACGGACAGGGACTCCTCGACGGCGTCGTCGTCGCCGTCGGGTACCAGGTCCAGGGGTCGCAGGGTCATGTCGTTCACCTCTCCTCCCGGCTCACCGTAGTGGTGGAAGCCGGGGCGGCCCACCGCATTTCGGCGGGCGATGGCCGGTCCGCCGCCGCGGGGGCGCCCGGGGTCCGCCGCCGCGGGGGCGCCCGGGGCCCGCCGCGGTGAGGGCGCCCGGGGCCCGCCGCGGTGAGGGTCCCCGGGCCTGCGTGGCGCTGGGGGCCGGAGCGGCCGCAGTAGGGTGGCGGGGTTCGTCCGCCGCAGAATGTCGAGGAGTCCGCTGTGCTGGTGCTGCTGCCGCCTTCGGAGGGCAAGGCCGGGTCCGGGGACGGTGGGCCGGTGGCGCTGGACGGGCTGTCGCTGCCCGGGCTGACGGCGGCGCGCGGGGCGGTGCTGGACGCGCTGGTCGGGCTCTGCCGGGGCGACGAGGACACCGCCGCCGGGGTGCTGGGGCTCTCCCCCGGCCTGCGGGGCGAGATCGCCAAGAACGCCGGTCTGCTGACGGCGGGGGCCCGCCCGGCGGGCGAGGTGTACACCGGGGTGCTGTTCGACCACCTCGGCCTGGCCACCCTGGACGCCGCCGCCCGCGACCGGGCCGAGCGCTCGCTGCTGGTGTTCTCCGGCCTCTGGGGCGCCGTCCGGATCTCCGACCGGATCCCGTCCTACCGCTGCTCGATGGGCGTGAAACTCCCCGGACCGGGGGCGCTCGGGGCGTACTGGCGGAGCGCGATGGCCCCGGTGCTGCCGGAGGTGGCGGACGGACTGGTGCTGGACCTGCGCAGCTCCGCGTACGCGGCGGCCTGGAAGCCGGCCGGCGAGGTGGCCTCCCGGACCGCGACCGTCCGGGTGCTCCAGGAGCGGGACGGCAAGCGCAGCGTGGTCAGCCACTTCAACAAGGCGACGAAGGGCCGGCTCGTCCGGGACCTGCTGGTCGCCGGGGCCGAGCCGAAGACGCCCGCCGAGCTGATGGACGCGCTGTCGGCGCTGGGCCACCGCGTCGAGCCGGCGGCGGAGGGCACGGCCCGCAAGCCGTGGCAGCTGGACGTCGTGGTCACCGAGGTGCACTGAACCGCTCCGGATGCGCGCCCGGAGCGGGGGCGCACCCGGCCCGGGTGCGCCCCGGCGTCCGTCAGCGCAGGTGCGAGGTGTCGTTGAGCAGCCGCAGCGAGGCGTTGCCGTCCGCGTAGTACTGGACGGCGCAGATCGATGCGGCGCTCAGCTCCATCCGGTACATCGAGTCCGGCGGGGCGCCGAGCGCCAGCCGGACCAGTGTCTTGATCGGGCTGACGTGCGAGACCACCAGCACGGTCTTCCCCGCGTAGCGGGCGATGATCTTGTCCCGGGCGACGCCGGCCCGGTGGGTGAGGGTGGTGAAGCTCTCGGCGCTGCCGGTCGGCTTGGCCTTGGCGGAGCCGAGCCAGGCCGTCAGGTCGGCCGGGTGGCGCTCCTGCACCTCGGCGAAGGTCAGCCCCTCCCAGTCGCCGAAGTCGACCTCGCGCAGCCCGTCCTCGTACCGGACCTCCAGGCCGAGCCGGGCGGCGACGGTCTCGGCGGTCTGCCGGGTGCGGAGCATCGGGGAGGCGACGACCGCCTGGACGCTGCCGCGCGCGGCCAGCGCCTCGGCGGCCCGCTCGGCCTGCCAGCGGCCCTTGTCGGACAGCTCCGGGTCGGTGCCGCCGCTGCCGGAGAAACGCTTCTCCGGGGTGAGCGGGGTCTCGCCGTGGCGCAGCAGGACGAAGGTGGTCGGGGTGCCCAGATCGGCGGGGGCGGCCCAGCCGGCCCTGGGGGCGGCGGGCTCCGGCAGCGGCTCGTCGACGACGGCCGGGGCGGGCTTGCGGGGCTCCCACTGGCGCCCGGCCTTGCCCGCGTCCATCGCCTCGTTGGCCAGCCGGTCGGCGTCCTTGTTCCGCTCGCGCGGGATCCAGGTGTACGCGACCCGGCCGCGCGGGAAGACCGTCCTCGCCTCGGCGGCGAGCGGCTGCATGTCGGGGTGCTTGATCTTCCAGCGCCCGGACATCTGCTCCACCACCAGCTTGGAGTCCATCCGGACGTCCACCGAGGCGTCCGGGTCGAGCTCCCGGGCCGCCCTGAGGCCGGCGATCAGGCCCTTGTACTCGGCCACGTTGTTGGTGGCGTGGCCGATGAACTCGGCGGCTTCGGCGACGATCTGCCCGGTGTCCCCGTCACGGACGACCGCGCCGTAGCCGGCCGGCCCCGGGTTGCCCCGGGACCCGCCGTCCGCCTCGACGATGAAGCGCGCCGCCACCGGATCAGGCCCCGGAGTCCGCGGTGCGGACCAGGATCCGCGAGCAGTTCTCGCAGCGGACGACCTTGTCGGCCGGCTCGGCCTTGATGGCGTTCAGCTCGGTGATCGAGAACTCGGTGCGGCAGCCCTCGCAGCGGCGCTGGTAGAGACGGGCCGCGCCGACGCCGCCCTGGGTCTCGCGCAGCTTGGCGTAGACCTTCATCAGGTCGGCCGGGACGACGGCGGCGACGGTCTCGCGGTCGCGCTTGACCTTGTCGGCCTCGGCGTCGATCTCCGCCAGGGCGGCGTCGCGGCGGCCCTCGGCCTCGGTGAGGACGATGGTGGAGTGCTCCAGGCGGGCCCCCAGCTCCTCGACCCGGGACTTGGCGCTCTCCTGGCGCTCCATGATCTCCAGCACGACCTCTTCCAGGTCGCCCTGGCGCTTGGCGAGCGAGCCGATCTCGTGCTGGAGGTTCTCCAGGTCCCTCGGCGAGGTGATCGAGCCGGAGTCCAGGCGCTGCTGGTTGCGGGCGGAGCGGGCGCGGACCTGCTCGACGTCCTGCTCGGCCTTGGTCAGCTCGCGGGCGGTGTCGCCCTTCTGGGCCTCGGCGGCGACGACGAGGTCCTTGAGCGCGGTGTGGTCGGCGGAGACCTTCTCGATCTCGGCGTGCTCGGGCAGCGTCCGGCGCCGGTGGGCCAGCTGGTCGAGCTTCGAGTCGAAGGCCTGTAGGTCGAGCAGGCGGATCTGGTCGGCGGGCGCGGCGTTCAAGGGGACAGCTCCTGTGGATCGGGTCAGGCGGTGAAGGACATGGGGGCGTGCGCGGTCCACGGGTCGGTGACCCGGTGGGAGACCTTGGTCTCCACGGCCCAGCCGTGCTTGTCGGCGGCGGACTGGAGGGACCGCTCGGCCAGGGCGAGCCAGGGCCACTCGGTGGCCCAGTGGGCGGCGTCGATCAGCGCGACGGGCGCCGCCTCGGCGGCCTCGGAGGCCGGGTGGTGGCGCAGGTCGGCGGTCACGTAGGCGTCGACGCCGGCCGCCCGTACGTCGGCGAGGAAGCCGTCGCCCGAGCCGCCGCACACCGCGACCCGGCTGATCAGCCGGTTCGGGTCGCCGGCGACGCGGACGCCGGCGGCGGTGGCGGGCAGGCCCCCGGCGACCCGCGCGGCGAACGCGGACAGGGTCAGCGGGGGCTCCAGCAGGCCGATCCGGCCGGAGCCGCGACGGCCCAGCGGGTCGGTCGGGTCGGCCACCAGCGGGCCGGTCACCCGCAGGCCGACCGCCTCGGCCAGCGCGTCCGAGACACCGGGGTCGGCGTGGTCGGCGTTGGTGTGGGCGACGTGCAGGGCGATGCCGTTGGTGATCAGCGTGTGCACCACCCGGCCCTTGAAGGTGGTGGCGGCGACGCTGGTGGTGCCGCGCAGGTAGAGGGGGTGGTGGGTGACCACCAGGTCGGCGCCCCACTCCACGGCCTCGTCGACGACCGCCTGGACGGGGTCGACGGCGAACAGCACACGGCTGACCTCGGCCTGAGGGTCTCCGCAGACCAGGCCGACGGCGTCCCAGGACTCCGCCCACTGCGGCGGGTAGACCTCTTCGAGCGCGGTGATGACGTCGGACAGTTTCGGCACCTGTCGAGACTACCGTGCGCGCGGGCGCGGTCGGGCCTCGGCCGTTCGGGTGCCGGGCCGCCGGCGGGGGTGCCGTGGCGCGGACGCCGGTCCGGTGCGGGTCCGGTGCCCGCCCGGTGCGAGTCCGGCGGCGATCCGGCGGGGGTCCGGTGCGGGTCCGGCGGGGGTCCGACGGGGGTCCGGCGGCGGGGCGTTCGAACGGTTCGCGGCGGGGTTCGGACGGGGGTGCCCGGGGCGCACGGATGCGCGTCAACCTGCGGCGGGGCGCCCCGGACGGCCCCGCGCGGGTCGTGCACGCCCGCACGCCGGGCGCCCGCTGCTCACATGAGGGCTCTCGTACGAATTCGAAACCGCCTCCTGATCACCCTTACGAGTGAAGTGACCGGCTCTGCGTTGAGTCCCCGGATTTCTCGAAACTAACTTCAGTCCTGCGAACGGGAGTTGCCCCGGCAGTAGCCCCCTCGGGGGCGGCAGGGCCGACGCGGGCCAGGGGCCCGCCGGACCGGCGGTCCGGACTCCCGTCCCTCGGAGCCCCCCTCCCCCGGGAGGAGGCCGACGAGGGGCGCACCAGGACACCGATCAGGCCGGGCCGTACGCCCGGGTGCCGGAGCAGTGGCACCCGAGGGGCGGCGGCCGAGACGAAGGGATGTGGCGGCGGATGAGGGCGGGCACATCGCTGCGCACGGCCGGGGACAGGGGATCGGTGGGGCACGCGCCGGATGCGGCCGGTGCGTGGCCGGAGGCGACGCGGGCGGCACTGGCCGGTACCGGAGGCCGGGGAGGCGACGGCGACTGGGACGTCACCGTCGGCGGCTTCTGGTGCACGGCCAGGCCGACCGCGTCCTCGCCCCTGCCAGGACAGGGGTGGAAGCTCCATGTGAGCGCGGCCTCACTGGCGGGCGAGGACGTGCTCGCGGCCGTCGTCCGGGTGCTCGCCGAGGACCCGTGCAGCTTCAAGTTCGCCGCCGCCCGGGAACGCCTCCGGGAGCTCAACTCCCGGAACAGCGACCGTGGTTCGGCGGGCAAGTTCATCACCGTCTACCCGGCGGACGACGCGCAGTTCCAGCGGCTGGCGGCCGCGCTCGACCGGGCCACCGCCGGGCTGCCGGGGCCGGTGGTGCTCTCCGACCGGCCGTACCGGCCCGGCAGCCGGGTGCACTACCGGTACGGCGCGTTCGCGCTGCCGGCCGAGCTGGGCAACGACGGGGAGTACCGGTCGGTGCTGCGCGGGCCGGGCGGGCAGCGGGCCGAGGACGTGCGCGGGGGGTCGTACCGGGCACCGGGGTGGGTGCGGGATCCGCTGCGGGCCGAGGCCGCCGGGGAGGGCGCAGTCGGCGGGCGACCGGGCGGCGGACGGCCCGGCGGCGTACTGCTGGCCGGGCGGTACGCGGTGACCGCCGCCGTCCGGCACGGCGCCAAGGGTGGGGTGTTCCTCGGCCGGGAGGCGACCAGCGGCACCGAGGTCGTGGTCAAGCAGGCCCGCGCGCACATCGAGGTCGACCGCGCGGGCACCGACGCCCGCGACGCCCTGCGGCACGAGGCCGCGCTGCTCGACCGGCTGGCCGGGCAGGACCTCGCCCCGCGCGCCGTCGAACTCATCGAACAGGACGACTCCGTCTTCCTGGTGCAGGAACGGATCGCCGGACAGCCGTTCGGCAGCTGGGTCTCCGCCCGGCTGCGGCGCGACGGCAGCCCTGACGTCGACTGGGCCGAGGCCGGACCGGTCGCGCACGCCCTCCTCGACCTGGTCGAGCGGGTGCACGCCCAGGGGCTGGTGCTGCGCGACCTCTCCCCCGGCAACGTCATGGTCCGCCCGGACGGCTCGCTGCGGCTGGTCGACCTGGAACTCGCGGCCGAGGCCGGCCGCACCGCGGGCTCCGCCGGCACCCCCGGCTACCGCGCCCCCGAGCACGGGCCCGGCCGGCTCGCCCCCGCGGGCAGCTGCGTCGCCGACCCCGCCGTCGACCTGTACGCCCTCGGCGGGCTCTTCTTCCTCCTGGCCACCGGCCACGACCCGCTGCTCCCGGAGGACCTCCCGCAGGCCCGCCCGGTCGGCGAGCGCCTCGGCCGCTGGCTCGCCCTCGCGGCCCGGACCGGGACGACGGCCCGGCGCCTGGCACCGGCCGTCCTCGGGCTGCGGGCCGAGGACCCGCACCGGCGCTGGACGGTGGCACGGGTGCGGGAAGCGCTGCGCGAGGCCGCGGAGCCGACGGGCACCGGCACGCCGGGCGGCCCCGCGGGCGGCACGGGCGGCACGGCCCGGCCCGCCCTGGTCACACCGCTGTGGCACGCCCCCGCCCGGCAGGGCGGCACCGGCCCGGCGGCCGACGGCGCCCCGCCCCTCGACCGGCTGCTGCACGACGGCCTGCGGCACCTCGCCACCACCGCCACACCCGAACGGCGCGACCGGCTGTGGCCCGTCGTACCCGCCGGGGAGCGGACGGACCCGTGCAATGTGCAGCACGGCGCCGCCGGGGTACTGGCCGTCCTGGCGCGGGCGGTCGCCGCCGAGGGGGTACCGGGCGAAGGGCCGCCCGGCCCGGGACCGCACGGCCCACGGCCGCACGGCTCGCGGCCGCACGGCTCGCGGCCACACGGCGAAGGGCTGCCCGGCGAGGTACGGGCGGAGGCCGCGCGAACGGCCCGGACGGCCGCCGACTGGATCGAACGGCGCATCGCCGCCGAACCGGTCGTCCTGCCCGGACTGCACTTCGGCCGCTCCGGAACGGCCTGGGCCCTGCTCGACGCCGCCCGCGCGCTGGGCGACACCGAACTGGCCGACCGCGCCGCCGGGCTCGCCCGCCGGATCCCGGTCGAGTGGCCCAACCCCGACGTCTGCCACGGCGCGGCCGGCTCCGGCTTCACCCGGCTCCGGTTCGCCGCCGACGGCGCCGCCCCGGCCCGGGCCGGCGCCCCCGACTTCCTCGACCAGGCCGTCCACGGCGCCCGCGCCCTGCTCGCCGCCGCCCGCCGCGAACCGTACGGAACGGTCTGGCCGGTGCCCGGGGGCTTCGACTCGGCGCTCGCCGGGATCACCCATCTCGGCTTCGCCCACGGCGTGGCCGGCGTGGGCGCCTTCCTCCTCGCCACCGCCGAGGCGGCCGACGACCGGGCCCTGCTCGCCGGAGCCGTAGAGGCCGGACGGACGCTCGCCGCGACCGTACGCCGGGGCGTACCCGACAGCGCCCGCGACGGCGGGGCCCACGACGGCGGGACCCACGACACCGCCCGCGACACCGCCTGGTGGCCGCAGAGCGCGGGCGACCCGGAGCACATCCGGCTCGCGCACTGGTGCAGCGGCTCCTCCGGCGTCGGCAGCTTCCTGCTGCGGCTCTGGCGCGCCACCGGCGACCCCGAGACGCTCGACCTGGCCCGCGCCGCCGGACACGCCGTGACGGCCGCCCGCTGGCACGGCGGAGCGAGCGCCTGCCACGGACTGGCCGGCGACGGCGAGTACCTGCTGGACCTCGCCGAGGCCACCGGCGACCCCGGATTCCGCACGGCGGCCGAGCAGTCGGCCACCCTGATCGCCGCCCGGGCGGCGCTGCGCGACGGCCTCCTGGTACTTCCGGACGAGACGGGTACGGGCTGCGCCACCGCCTACGGCACCGGCACGGCGGGCCCGTTGGCCTTCCTGCTGCGACTGCGCCACGGCGGCCCCCGGCTCTGGCTCGACCCGGCACCGCCCGGCGTCCCCCGACTCCCCTCCGACGGAAGCGGGGTGAGCGGAGCATGAACGTGGCCACCCGCACCGTGACACAGGCCCTGCGCCGGCTGAGCTTCACCTTCGCCGCCGACGGCAGCCACGCCGCCTGCCTGGCCTCGTCCGCCGACAGCGGCTGGTACGTGGAGAGTTGGCGACTGCCGCAGGACGGCACACCGGCCGCGCCGATCGCGCTGCCGTTGTCCGGCAACCGCTCGGAGAGCCTGCACGCGCAGCTGGTCGCACTCCCGGACGGCTCGGTGCTGGTCTGCCGGCACGACGGCGAGCGGCACGACCTGGTCCGCCTCTCGTACGGCGGGAACGCCGCCGTGGAACAGCCGTTGGCCGCACTCCGGATGGCCGGACTGCGCCTGCTGCCGCTCCCGGTGCCGGCCGGCGCCGGCCCCCGCACGCCGGTGGCCGTCGCCCTCGGCACCGACACCCGCCCGGCCACCACCGCCTGGCTGGTGCGGACGGACGGCAGCGAACCCGAACCGGTCGCCGAGATCCCTGGACTGCACGGCGGCGGCACCTGGCTGGACCACACCGGCACACTGCTCGCCCTGGACCGGGTGAACGCGGGCCTGGTCCGCAGCGTCGTGCTCGACCTGCGCAGCGGCACGACCACCCCGCTGCTGGAGATCGGCGAGCGCAGCAACGACCGCCTGGTGCTGTTCGACCCGGACAGCCGGTTCGCCATGGTGCGCAGCGACGCCCCCGGCACCGACCGGCTCGGCTGGGGCATCCTCGGCGGCGGCGAACCGCTGCGGTTCCCGGAGTGCCTGCACGTCGCCGGCATGTTCCTGCGGCCGGTCGCCCTGCGGCAGGCGGCGGACGGCCCCCGGGTCGTGGTGCAGATCGACCACGGCGCCGGGTCGGCGCTCGCCCTGTGGCGGCCGTCCGGCGGGCGGCTGGACCCGCTGCCGGTGCCGCCCGGGCGGCTCGGCGCGGTCGGGCACTGGGACGCGGCGGGGCTTCGGCTGCCGTACTCCTCGCCCGACCACCCGACGGCACTGGCCACCCTGGACGTCGACGCGCTGCTGGCGCACGGGCCGGTCCCGGCCGCCACCGGCCCGATGCCGCTGCCGCTGCAACTCGCGCCGCTGGCCTCGGGGCTGCCCGGCCCCTGGCGGGACACGGTGCTCCCCTGGCAGCCCGGCGGGGTGCGCGCCGTCCGGACCCCGCCGCCCGGCTGGCGGCTGGACGGCAGCACCCCGCCCGGCGAGGGCGGCCGGTGGCAGCCCGCGCAGAGCCTCGAACTGGCGGGCCCGGCAGGCCCGTTGGAGGCCGTGGTGTACGGCGGCGACGCCTGGCTGAGCAGCCCACACCTGGTGCTGGCACTGCACGGCGGCCCGGCGGACGCCTGGCGGCTGGAGTTCGACCCGGCGCTGCAGCGGATGTCCGCCGGCGGGCTGGCGGTGGTCGCACCGAACCAGCGCGGCTCCACGGGCTACGGCGTGACGCACGCCCTGGCCATCCGGGGCGCCTGGGGCGGGCCCGACCTGGACGACGTGCTGTACCTGCTGGACGGCATCGCGGGCCAGCGCGCGGCGCTCGGCCTGGAGCCGCCCGCACTGTTCGGGGTCAGCTACGGCGCGTTCCTGGCGCTACTGGCGGCCGCGCACGCGCCGGCCGGGCAGGTCGCCCGCTGCGCGGTGGTCGCCCCGTTCCTCTCCGGCGCCCGGCTGCTGGCCGAAGCGGCGCCCCCCGTACGGGCGTTGACCACCCGGCTGGGCGGCGGCGAACCGATCGCCGACGCCCGCGGGCCACGCGACGTCCTCCAGCTGGCGCACCGGCTGAGCGCACCGCTGCTGGTGGTCCACGGCAACCGGGACGAGGTCGTGCCGGTGAGCCAGTCCCGTTCGCTGCGGCACGAGTTGCTGCGGATCGGCCGGATCGAGGGCGAGGACTTCCGGTACGTCGAGGCGGCGGGCTCCGGCCACGAGGTGCTCGTCGAGGAGGGCGCCGCCGTCCTCCACGAGCTGCTGGCGGCGTTCCTGCGGACCGGCCGACCGGGCTGACCTGCCCGGACGGGCTGGCCGGGCTGACCTGCCCGGCCGGTCCGACCTGCCCGGACGACCGGCCGGGTCGGCACACCACGGGGTCCCGCAGACCCCCGTTCCCACAGACTCCCGGGCCCGTCGAGGCCCGGGGCACCTGCCCCGACGCGGTGGATGGAGACCGCCCGGGGCGCGATACCCGATGCCCGCACGCAGATCGCAGCGGGCGCACCACAAGGGGAGGAAACAATCATGGAGCACATGGTGGACTTCGAGACCGACCTCGCGGCGCTGCAGGACCTGCCGGAGACCGAGTCCGTCGAGCTGACCGGCCACGGCAACGGCTGCCAGTACACCTGCCTCATCCTGACCTGTCTGCTCTTCACCGTCAGCTGAGCCACCGGCTCGGCCGACCGCTGATCGGGCGGTAGTCACCGGGTGCCGTCCCTGCCTGTCCGGACAGGCGGGGGCGGCACCGGCCTTTCCCCGTTCCCGCGCCCTGACCATCCCGACCATCCGACGGGAGCCTCCAGTTGCCCCGCCGTCCCACCGGCTGGACCCTCGCACTCGGCCTCGCCCTGCCGGTCGAGGCCGCCACCACGCTCGCCCTGCCCGCCGTACTCGCCGGAGCCGTCGACGCCGCCCTCGGCCGGCGCCCCGGGCCCGGCGCGTTCCTGCTGCTCGCCCTCGTCCTGGGCACGGCGGCCACCGCCGGCGCCACCGCCGCCGCGGCCGGGCCGGCCTGCTCCGCCGAGGCCACCGCCGCCCTGCGCGGCCGTCTCGTCCGCCACCTCCTGGCCCTCGGGCCCGGCGGCCGGCTGCGCGGCGGACCGCCGCCCGGCGACCTCACCGCCCGACTGCTGGCCTCGGCCGGCGACGCGGGCGGGCGGCTGCCCGCCGTGCTGGGCGCCGCCGGCGCGCTGCTCACCTCGGTGGGCGCGATCATCGGGCTCGGGCTGCTCTCGCCGTGGCTGGCGCTCGCCTTCTTCGCGGGCGTGGTGCCCGGTGTGGTGCTGATCCGGCTCTTCCTCCGGCAGGCCGGGGCGGTTTTCACCCGCTACCAGGAGGCCCAGGGCGCGCTCGCCGCCCTGCTGGGCGGGGCCCTCACCGGGCTGCGCAGCATCCGTGCGGCGGGCGCCGAACGGCATGAGGCGGCACGGGTGCTGGCGCCCCTGCCGGAGCTCTCGGCGGCCGGGCACGCGCTCTGGGCGGCGCAGCGGCGCACCGCCTGGCAGGCGACGCTGCTGATCGCCCTGGTCGAGGTCGCGGTGCTCACCACGGCCGGCGATCTGCTGGCCGACGGCGCCCTGGCCCCGGGCGCGCTCGCGGCGGCGGCCGGCTGGGCGGCGCTGGGCGCGGGGCTGTTCGAGCAGGTGGAGGCGCTGGTCGGGGTGGCGCACGCCCGGGCCGGGCAGGCCCGGGTGGACGAACTGCTGGCGCTGTCGCCCGTTCCGTCCGGCACCGGCGTGCTTCCGGCCGACGGCCCGGGGCGGGTCGAGCTGCGCGGCGTGGTGGTGCGTGACGGCGGGCGGGTGCTGCTCGGCCCGCTCGACCTCACCGTCCCCGGCGGTCGTACGGTCGCCCTGGTCGGCCGCTCCGGCTCCGGCAAGTCCCTGCTGGCCGCGCTGCCGGGCCGGCTGCGCGACCCCGACGAGGGCTGCGTACTGATCGACGGCGTCCCGGTGGGCGACCTCGCGCCGTCCGAGCTCCGGCATGCGGTCGGCTACGCCTTCGCCCGGCCCGCACTGGTCGGCCGGACGGTCCGCGAGGCGCTGGGCGGTGCCGGGCCGGCCGAGGCGGCGGCCGCCCGGGCGGACGGCTTCCTGCACCGGCTGCCGCTCGGCTGGGACACCCCGCTCGACGAACTCCGGCTCTCCGGCGGCGAGTTGCAGCGACTCGGACTGGCCCGGCTGCTGGCGCGGCCCGCCCGGGTGGTCGTGCTGGACGACGCCACCTCGGGACTGGACCTGGCCACCGAGTACCAGGTCACCGAGGCCCTGGAGCGTGCCACCCACGGCCGCACCCGCCTGGTGACCGCCCACCGCGCCGGCGTCGCCGCCCGCGCCGACCTGGTCGCCTGGCTCGACGCGGGCCGCCTCCGCGCCCTCGCCCCGCACACCGCCCTCCTCGCCGACCCCGACTACCGCGCCGCCCTCGCGGACACCGCCCTCCAGGCCGCCGCCGGGTGACGGCCCGCGTGGGAAGTCGGCGGGCCCGACTTCCCGCGCCGCTCCCGGCCGTACAGCCCCCGTCGAACGACCCCGCACCCGCACCCACCCGCAGCACAGGGGTGGGCGCCCCCTCACGGAAAGCCGGTCCGACCGACCTCCCATGCAGCCGACGCCCGCACCACCCGACGGCCCCACCCCGCCCGCGCACGCGGGAAGTCGGCGACGTCGACTTCCCGCGCAGCACGGCCGCTCCGCCGCTCCGCGCCGACGGCTCCGCGCGCCCGGCCCGGCCCCGGTGCCGGGCCGGGCCGGCACCGGACGTCGGCGGGGCCGACGCTCCGCGGTCCGCCCGTCGCCCGGCTGGGCCCTGCTGTTCGGGCAGTTGGCCACCACCCGGGGCCCGCTGCTGCGGATGCTCGGGTGGTCCGGGGCGGAGGCTCTGCCGCCGCTGCTGTCCGGGCTGTTCGTCTCGGCCGCCGTCGACCAGGGGTTCCTCGCCGGGCGGCCCGGGGTCGGGGTGGCCTGGCTGAGCGGCTTCGGCGCGGCCATGGCCGTCCGGGCGTACGCGACGCGGGCCGGGTTCCCGTACCTCGCCGCCGTGGTGGAGCCGCTGCGGGACGCCCTGGTCGCACGGGTGGTCCGCAGCGCCCTCGCCCGACCGGCCGCGGATCCGGCCGAAGTCGCCCGGCTCACCGAACAGGTCGAGTCCGCCCGGCAGTTGACCGCCACCCTGCTCCGCACCCTGCGCGGGGTCGGGGTCACCCTGATGGCAGCCCTGGTCGGCCTGGCGCTGCTCGCCCCCGCCGTCCTGCCGCTGGTCCTGCTGCCGCTGGCGGGCGCCGGGCTGATCTTCGCCCGGCTGCTGCGACCGCTGGTGGCACGGCGCAGGGCCGTGGTCCTGGCCGAGGAACGGCTCGCCGCCGTGGCCGGGCGCGCACTGGCGGGGCTGCGCGACGTCCAGGCGACCGGCACCGGGGACGAGGTCGCCCGGATGCTGGCCGGGGCCGCCGAGGAGAGCGCAGCGGCTTCGCGGGCGCTCGGCCGGGCCTCGGCACTGCGCGCGCTGGTGGTGGCGCTCGGCGGGCGCCTGCCGGTCCTGACCGTCCTCGTGGCGGCGCCGTGGCTGCTCGCCCACCGGGTCCTCACCCCGGGCGAACTGCTCGGCGTCGCCACCTACCTCGTCCAGCAACTCGACCCGGCGGTACGGACACTGGCCGGTACGGTCGGCGGCTGGCTGCTCGACCTGGCCGTCGTCCTCGACCGCCTGGCCACGACCACGGCCCCCGGCACCCGGACCCCCGACGACCCCGACGGCCCCGCTCCCGCTCCCGCTCCCGACGTACGGTCGGCCGACGTACGGCTGGCGGGCGTCCGGTTCGGGCACGGCGGCGGTGCCGTGCCCGTGCTGGACGGGCTCGACGCCTGGTTCGGGGCCGGCGAGCACGTGGCGGTGGTCGGGCCCAGCGGGGCGGGGAAGTCGACCCTGGCGGGGCTGCTGGCCGGGGTGCTGGCGCCGACGGCGGGGTGGGTGGCGGTGGGCGGGGCGCCGCCGGTGCCGGCCCGGTCGGTGGCGCTGGTGCCGCAGGAGGCGTACGTGTTCCCGGGCTCGGTGCGGGACAACCTGGCCTGGCCGGCCCAGGGCCTCCCGGACGGCGTCCTCGCCGGGGCCGTGGCGCTGCTGGGCGCGGAGGAACTGGTGGCACGCCTCGGCGGGTTCGGTGCCGCACTGGGCGATCCGAGTGAACTCTCCGCAGGTGAGCGCCAGTTGCTGGCACTGGTGCGGACGTACCTGTCCCCCGCCCCGGTCGTGGTGCTGGACGAGGCGACCTGCCACCTCGACCCGGCCGCCGAGGAGCGGGTGGAGCGGGCCTTCGCGGCGCGGCCGGGCACGCTGGTGGTCGTCGCGCACCGCATCAGTTCGGCCCTGCGGGCGGACCGGGTGCTGCTGCTGGACGGCGGGCACGGGCTGCTGGCACGGCACGGGGACCTCCAGGTGCTGTCCCCGCTCTACCGCGAGCTGGTCGGCCACTGGCTCGGTTCCGCGCCCCGTACCGGCACCGGAGCCGCGTCATGATCTCGATAGGATCTCGTCCGTTCCGGCCGTTATGGTGGCCGGGGCACGGGCCGCGATCACCGGCTACGGGCGCGTACCGAGCGCCCGATCGGGGACCGACCGTGCGCCACCGGCGCCGGCCGGGCGCCGATGACCAGCACCCTCCGCACGGAAAAGACGATTTCTCATGTCCGACACCCTCACCGACACCACCGGACCCGCCCTCGGGACCGACGCCGACGAGAAGACGGCCGAGGACGCGCACGGCCGCCACCGGGGCCGTTCCGCCTCCGACGACAGCTCGGAGTCCGACCCGCACGGCCGCCACCGCGCGGCGCGCGGCTGACCGCGGCCGCAGCACCACGCCGCCGCAGCCGCGGCACGCACAGGGCCCGCCGAGGGGAGCAGCGCTCCCCTGCGGGCCCTCGCTCGTTTCCCGGCGCCCGTCCGGGCCGGCGCCCGTTACCCGGTACTCATCGCCGGTCTCCCGTCGCCCGCCCGGTGCCGTCAGTCCATCGTCACGACGGTCCGCAGCGCCTCGCCGCTGCGCATCTGCGCGATCGCCTCGTTGACGTCCCCGAGGCCCACCCGGTGGGTGATCATGCCGTCGAGGTCGATCCGCCCGGCCCGCCAGAGGTCCACGACCAGGGCGATCGTGCGGCCGACCGGGGCCCCGCCGTAGAGCGAGGGCAGCAGGCGCTTCTCGTTGAAGAACAGCTCGCCCATGGTGAACTGCGCGAGGTCGTCCTGGGCGCCCGCGCCGATGACCACGACGGCGCCGCCGCGGCGGGCCGCGTCGTAGCCGGCCCGGACGGTGGCGGAGCGGCCGACCGCTTCGAAGACGTAGTCGAAGCCGCCGCCGGGCAGCTTCTTGGCGACCGCCTTCAGGTCCTCGGGGGCGATCGCCTCGGTGGCGCCGAAGGCGAGGGCGCGCTCCCGGCGGGAGGCGACCGGGTCCACGACGGTGATCCGGCCGGCGCCGCAGACCCGGGCGCCCTGCACGGTGGCCACGCCGACGCCGCCCGCGCCGATCACCGCGACGGAGGCGCCGGGCTCGACCCGGGCGGTGTTGACCGCCGCGCCGATGCCGGTGGTGACGCCGCAGCCGATCAGCGCGGCGGCCTCGTACGGGAGGTCGGCGGGCACCTTGATGACGGCGTCGGCGGAGACCACCACCTCGTCGGCGAAGGCCCCGGTGCCGTAGAAGCCGGAGGCGATCAGGCCGCCCTCCTCGATCCGGAAGCCCGGCGCGCCGAGCCGGCGCAGGCTGGCGATGCAGAGGTGCCCGCGGTCGCGCACGCAGTGGTCGCAGCGGCCGCAGGGGGCCATCCAGCAGAGCACCACGCGGTCGCCGACGGCGAGGCCGGTCACGCCCTCGCCGATCTCCGTGATGTCGCCGGCCCCCTCGTGCCCGGGGACGAACGGCGCGGGCTGCGGCAGGACGCCGCTCATCGCGGAGAGGTCGGAGTGACAGAGGCTGGCGGCCCGCATCCGGACCCGGACGCTGCCCTTCCGGAAGCCGACCGCGGTCACGTCCTCGCGGACGTCGAGGGTGTCCTGGCCGGTCTTGTGCAGGACGGCTGCGCGCATGGTGCTGCTCCCTGTGTGCATCGTGTGACGCGGAGTGGATCCTCGGACGGGCCGATTCTGGCACGGGCCGCGCGACGCCGGGAGGACGGGTTCCACCGGGGCGGACGGGGCTCCGGCAAGGGGCGGCAAGGGTCCGGCAACAGGCCGGGGGCCCGTGCCGCCCGGATTCCCCCCGGCGTTCCGGGCCCGACGACGACGACACCGCTACCGTCCAGTAGGGTCCGAGCAGTCCGTCCCGCCCGACCCGAGGAGCACCCCATGTCCGACCTGCTGGAGAGCGCCCGCCCGGCGCCCGGGGTGCTGGCGGCGTTCGAGACGGCCACCGGGTTCATGCCGGTCGACGAGGGGCTCGCCCTGTACGCGGCGGCGGTGGCGGCTGCCCGCGCGACCGGCCTGCCGGTGCTGGAGATCGGCACCTACTGCGGCCGCTCGGCGATCCTGCTGGCGGCGGCGGCCCGGGAGGCCGGGACGGTCGCGCTGACCGTGGACCACCACCGCGGCTCGGAGGAGCAGCAGCCCGGCTGGGAGTACCACGACCCGACCCTGGTCGACCCCGAGGTCGGGCTGATGGACACCCTGCCCCGGTTCCGCCGCGCCCTGCACGCCGCCGGGCTGGAGGAGCACGTGGTGGCGCTGGTCGGCCGCTCGCCGCGGATCGCCGCGCTGTGGGGGCGCCCGCTCGCCCTGGTGTTCATCGACGGCGGGCACACCGACGAGCACGCGACCGGCGACTACGAGGGCTGGGTGCCGCACCTGGCACCGGAGGGCCTGCTGGTGGTGCACGACGTCTTCCCGGACCCGGCGGACGGCGGCCAGGCGCCGTACCGGGTGTACCTGCGGGCACTCGCCGAGGGCTTCGAGGAGGTCTCGGTGACCGGCTCGCTGCGCGTCCTGCGCCGCTCCGCCCACTGACCCCGGACGCCCGACGCCCCGACGCCCCGACGCCGGACGCCCTGACGCCCGGCCCCCGGAGACCCGCTCCCCTCTCTCCCCCGTTCTCTCCCCCCGTCCCACGGATCCGCCGAGCCGCCCCACGGCCCCGCACCGATGCTCTAACGTCGTGCCGGGGCTGTCGGGCGGGGGTTCGAACGGTACGGTGGCCGCGCAGCACCAGGCAGAGCATCGGCGGACGGTGGGGGCCAGCAGCGACATGACGGACCAGCAGAACACCGCTCCGGCGGTCTGGGACCCGACGGCGCGCGGCGGCGCCGGCGGCTGGGTGCGCGGTCCGCAGTCCCCGGCCGCGGCCGTACCCCCCGCCGAGGGGGCCGCCACCCCGCAGCCGCCCGCGCCGCAAGCCCCCGCCGACCCCCGGCTCGGCCTGCTCGCCCCGGAGCCCGTGCCCGGCGCCGTCGGCGACCAGGGCCCGCCGCTGGGCGCCCGCCCGTACCTGGCCGCCGCGCCCGGCTACGACCCGCCGACCACCCCGCTCCCCCGGACCGCCACCCCGCCCCCGGCTGCACCGCCCGCCTCACCGTTCCCCGCGCACGCGACGGCGCAGCACCAGCCGGCGGGCGGCTACGGCTACCCGCAGCCCCCGGCCGCCCCGCCGCAGCCCCCGTACGGCGCCCGGCCCGACCACCCGACCGGCTACCCGGCCGACTACCCGACCGGCCACCCCGACCGGGACGAGGACGAGGACCGCCCGACCAACCGCAAGGCCCCGCTGCTGATCGGCTTCGCACTGCTCCTGGTGCTGGCGGTCGGCGGCGGCCTGCTGTACGCCGCCCGCGACGGCGGCGACAAGGGCGGCCAGGCCGCGCCGGCCCCCGCCACCGCCCCGACCGGCTCGGACGCCCCGCAGCCCGTCCCCGCGCCCGCCGGGACGGATGCCGCGCCGAGCGGCGCCGCGAGCACCCCGGCCCCGTCCGGCACCGCGCCGTCCCCGACCGGCGCCGGGCCCAACGCCCAGGCCCAGGCGCAGGCCCTGGACGGACTGCTCAGCGAGGGCGAGAACGCCAAGGCCCCGATCGGCAGCGCCGTCGCCAAGGTGACCAGCTGCCCGTCGAAGGCCGACATCGAGAGCGCCGCGCAGGTGTTCGACAACGGCGCCAACCAGCGCTCCGCGCTGCTGACCAAGCTCGCCAAACTGACCGTCACGGACGTGCCGGGCGGAGTGGACGCGGTGAACTCGCTGAAGTCCGCCTGGCAGCTGTCCGCCGACATCGACAAGGCGTACGCGAGTTGGGCGCGCGCCGTCGCCGCCCAGGGCTGCTCGGGCCGGGCGCCGACGACCGCGGACAAGAAGCACGCGGACGAGCTCAACCCGCAGGCCACCCAGGCCAAGACGGACTTCATGACCAAGTGGAACACCATCGCGAACGGCTACGGCCTGACCCCGCGGACCCAGGACAGGATCTGACCCGCCCGTGACCGGCACCGCCCCCCGACCGCCCCGCCGTTCCACCCTGCTGCGCGCGACCACGGTGGCGGCCGCGGCCGTTCCGCTCTGCACGGCGGGCTGGTTCGGCTGGCAGGCCCTCGACCGCTCCGGCCCGGCCGGCGCCACGGCCGCCGCCTCCGCCCCGGCCGCCGACCGGACCGCCGACGACCCGGCCGGGGCGCCACTCACCCCGCCCGTGGCACCGCCGCCCACCGCCGACACCCCGGCGGCCGAAGCGCCCACCCCGGCACCCACCCCGTCGGCGCCCCCGGAAACCCCGGCGCCCCCGGCCTCCGCACCGGCGTCCGCACCGGCCGCACCCGCCACCACCGGCCTGGCCGGCCGCACCGTCGTCCTCGACCCCGGCCACAACCCCGGCAACTCCGCGCACACCGCCGAGATCAACCGTCAGGTGGACATCGGCAACGCCCGCAAGGAGTGCGACACCACCGGGACGGAGACCAACGCCGGCTACACCGAGGCCGACTACACCCTGGACGTCTCCCGCCGGGCCCGCGCCATCCTGGTCGCCCGGGGCGCCACGGTGGTGCTGGTGCAGGACGGCGACCGCCCCTGGGGCCCGTGCATCGACGAGCGCGCCCGGACCGGCACCGAAGCGCACGCCGACGCCGCGGTCTCGGTGCACGGGGACGGCGGCCCGGCGGGCGGCAGCGGGTTCCACGTGATCATGCCGGCCAAGGTGGTCGCCGGTAAGGCGGACACCTCGGCGATCGTCGAACCCTCGCACCGGCTCGGCCTGCTGCTGCGCGACCGGTTCCACGCGGCGACCGGCGAGCCGTACGCGGACTACATCGCGAACCAGGGCCTGGACACCCGCTCCGACCTGGGCGGGCTCAACCTCTCGACGGTCCCCAAGGTGTTCATCGAGTGCGGTAACATGCGCAACTCGACGGACGCGAAGCGGATGACGGACCCTCAGTGGCGCCAGCAGGCGGCCCAGGGGATCGCCGACGCGCTGACCGCGTTCCTGACGACTCCATAGAAGAATCGAAGACCCAGCAGGGAAGTCGAGCCGCGTGATCCGGGCCGGACGGCAGTACGCCCGGCCCGCACGGTTTGCAACGACTTCGCCCCGTTCCCGGTCCCGCCGTGCACGGGCAGGACGGTTGGGCCTAGGCTTCTGGTCCGTTCGGGAGTTTCGGCCGGTCGGCCCGACCGCACGAACCACCGTCCACGACACGTCAACGAGGGGAACGTTAGTGAATCTGCGCGCTCTCACCAGGGGAGACGCCGCCGTCGCAGGCGCGGCCGTCCTGCTCTTCATCGCCTCCTTCCTGCCCTACCTGTCCGCCGACTGCAGCGGCCGGTTCTGTGCGGAAGCCTCAAAGAACGCGTGGAGCACGGACCTGTTCCCCGTCCTGCCCTCGATCTTCCTGCTCGGCATCGTCGCCGCGGTGCTGATCCTGGTGCAGCGATTCCAGGGCGAGGCCGCGGCCAACCGCCAGGTGCTCGGGCTGCGGCTGGACCAGTGGGGCATCGCCTTCTCGGTCGCCGCGCTGTGGACCTCGGTCTGGGCGCTGGGCGCCAGCCCGTACGGCCCGAACGTCAGCCACGGCTTCGGCGCCTGGCTCGGCTTCATCTCGCTGATCGTGCTCGCCGGCGCGGCCGCCGCGGGCCCGCTGGTGCCCGCGCTGAAGGCCCCGCTGGTCGCCGACCGCCCGGCCGCCGTGCCGTACCAGGGCGGTTACCCGGTCCCGGGCCAGCCCGGCCACCCGGGTGCGCCCGGTCAGCCCGGCCAGTACGGCTACCCGGCGCAGGGCCAGGACCCGGCCTTCGGCGCCCAGGCCGGCTACGGCTACCCGGCCGCCGGCCAGCCGCAGCCCGGCCAGCCGGCCCAGCCCGGTCAGCCGCAGGACGCCGGCGTCCCGGTCGCGCAGCCGGCCCCGGCCGCGCAGCAGCAGGCCGCCCCGGCGGCGGACTTCCAGCCGTTCTGGTTCGCCGTCCCGGCTCCGCGCCAGCTGGCCCCGAAGGACAACCCGGCCGGCGCCCCGGTCGGCGAGGTGGTGCCCGGTACCTGGTACCTGGCCGTCGAGCAGCGCGGCACCGCGCTGGTCGCCCAGCTGGCGGACGGCACCCAGGGCGTGCTCGCCGACACCGCCGGGATCCAGCGCGGCTGACCTCCCCGGACACACGCGGAAGGGGGGGGGCCGGTGAGAGGGGACCCCCCACCCCCGGACCGCCCGACAGACC
>NZ_JBHTRF010000096.1:0-31004 GCF_042796115.1 Kitasatospora sp. NPDC056446
GCTTGGTGCCGGTCCGTCACGCCGGGCCGGCGACCACCGAGACGGGTGCGGTGACCGGGGTGCCCGAGCCGTCGCGGCGCGGGTCGCGCTCCGGCAGGTCGACCGGGACGCCCTTGTCGCCGGCGGCGCGGGCCGGAGCGGCCCCGGCCCAGGCGAAGGCCAGCGCGTCCTCGCCGCGCAGGAAGCGCTGGCAGCGGACCCCGCCGGTGGCCCGGCCCTTGCGGGGGTACTGCTCGAACGGGGTGACCTTCCAGGTCGTCTGCTCGCCGTCGGCGAGGGTGCCCGAGGCGGTGGCGACCGAGACGACCACCGCGTCCGCGGCCGGGTCGACCGCCGTGAACGACAGCACCCGGGCGCCGTCGGAGAGCTTGATGCCCGCCATGCCGCCCGCCGGACGGCCCTGCGGGCGCACCTGGCCCGCCGGGTAGCGCAGCAGCTGCGCGTCCGACGCGATGAAGACCAGGTCCTCCTCGCCGGTGCGCAGCTCGACCGCGCCCACCAGCTCGTCACCGTCCTTGAGGGCGATCACCTCGAACTCGTCCTTGTTCGACGGCCATTCGGGCACCACTCGCTTCACCACGCCCTGCAGCGTGCCCAGCGCCAGCCCCGGCGAGGACTCGTCCAGTGTGGTCAGCGCCAGTGCCCGCTCGCCCGTCTCCAGCCGCAGGAACTCGCCGACCGCGGCCCCGCCCGCCAGGTTCGGCGACGGGGTCGGCGGCATCGCCGGCAGGTCGATCACCGGCAGCCGCAGCACCCGGCCCGTCGACGTCACCACACCGACGTCGGCCCGCGCCGTCGCGTGCACCGCGGACACGATCACGTCGTGCTTCGACCGCTTCTCCGACAGCTCGAACGGCTCGCCGTCCGCCGTCCGCGCCAGCAGGCCCGTCGAGGACAGCAGCACCCGGCACGGGTCGTCCGCGACCTCCAGCGGCACCGCCAGCGCCGCCGCCGGCGCGGCCCCCGCCTCCAGCAGGACCGTCCGCCGCTCCGTCCCGAACTGCTTGGACACCGCGCCCAGTTCGGACGACACCACGCTGCGCAGCCTGGTGTCCGAGTCCAGGATCTCGGTGAGCTCCGCGATCTCCGCGTTCAGCTTCGCCTGCTCCTGCTCCAGCTCCACCCGGTCGAAGCGGGTGAGCCGGCGCAGCGGGGTGTCCAGGATGTACGCCGTCTGGGTGTCCGACAGCGAGAAGTGCTCCATCAGGCGTTCCTTCGCCTGCTGGGCGTTGTCACTCGACCGGATGATCGAGATGACCTCGTCGATGTCGAGCAGCGCCACCAGCAGGCCCTCGACCAGGTGCAGCCGCTCCTGCCGCTTGCGGCGCCGGAAGTCGCTGCGCCGGCGGACCACGGTGAAGCGGTGGTCGACGTAGACCTCCAGCAGCTCCTTCAGGCCCAGCGTCAGCGGCTGCCCGTCGACCAGCGCGACGTTGTTGATGCCGAAGGTCTCCTCCATCGGCGTCAGCTTGTAGAGCTGCTCCAGCAGCGCCTCCGGCACGAAGCCGTTCTTCACCTCGATGACCAGCCGCAGCCCGTGCTCGCGGTCGGTCAGGTCCTTGACGTCCGCGATGCCCTGCAGCTTCTTCGCGTTGACCAGGTCCTTGATCTTCGAGATGACCTTCTCCGGGCCGACGTTGTACGGCAGCTCGGTGACCACGATGCCCTTGCGGCGCGCCGTCACCGCCTCGACCGTCGTCGTCGCCCGGATCTTGAAGGTGCCGCGGCCGGACTCGTACGCGTCCCGGATCCCGGACAGGCCCACGATCCGGCCGCCGGTCGGCAGGTCCGGACCGGGCACGAACCGCATCAGCGTGTCGAGGTCGGCGTTGGGGTGCTTGATCAGGTGCCGGGCCGCCGCCACCACCTCGGACAGGTTGTGCGGCGGCATGTTCGTCGCCATGCCGACCGCGATCCCCGTCGCGCCGTTCACCAGCAGGTTCGGGAACGCGGCCGGGAGCGCCAGCGGCTCCTGCTCGCTGCCGTCGTAGTTGGGGCCGAAGTCGACGGTGTCCTCGTGGATCGACTCCACCATCGCCATCGACGCCGCGGTGAGCCGCGACTCGGTGTAGCGCATCGCGGCCGGCGGGTCGTCGTTGCCCAGCGAACCGAAGTTGCCGTGCCCGTCGATCAGCGGCAGCCGCATCGAGAACGGCTGGGCCATGCGCACCACGGAGTCGTAGATCGAGGCGTCGCCGTGCGGGTGCAGTCGGCCCATCACCTCGCCCACCACGCGGGCGCACTTCACGTGCGCCCGCTCGGGGCGCAGGCCCATCTCGTTGGCCTGGTACAGGATCCGGCGGTGCACCGGCTTCAGGCCGTCCCGCGCGTCGGGCAGCGCACGCGAGTAGATCACCGAGTAGGCGTACTCCAGGAAGGAGCCCTGCATCTCGTCCACGACATCGACGTCGAGGATCCGCTCCTCGAAGTCTCCGGGCGGCGGGGTCTGCGAACTGCGGCGGGCCATCGCGGCGGGGCTCCCTTACGTGTCGCTGGCTGTGTCTCGGTCGGTCGTCGGTCGGCCGTGCCGTCCGGTCGCCGGACCCGTCAACCGGACGCGGTCGACAGGGAACGGCGCCCCCATTGTGGACCCTCGCGCGGACACTCCCGGTCAGCGGCCCTCTTCCGCCCCTGGCGAACGACCCCGTCCGCGCGGACACGAACACGGCTCCCGCACGTTGGACCACAATGGGGGACGCCACACGAACCCCGACATCGACGACGGGAAGGACCCGAGCGCATGGCCAACCCGGCCCCCGCCTCCAGCCGAGGCATCGCCATCACCGAGCACCGCCTGGCCAACGGCCTGCGTGTCGTCCTCTCCGAGGACCACCTCACCCCGGTCGCCGCCGTCTGCCTCTGGTACGACGTGGGCTCCCGGCACGAGGTCAAGGGCCGCACCGGCCTGGCGCACCTCTTCGAGCACCTGATGTTCCAGGGCTCCGCCAACGTCTCCAACAACGGGCACTTCGAACTGGTCCAGGGCGCCGGCGGCTCGCTCAACGGCACCACCAGCTTCGAGCGCACCAACTACTTCGAGACCATGCCCGCCCACCAGCTGGAGCTCGCCCTCTGGCTGGAGGCCGACCGGATGGGCTCACTGCTCGCCGCGCTCGACGACGCGTCCATGGAGAACCAGCGGGACGTCGTCAAGAACGAGCGCCGCCAGCGCTACGACAACGTCCCGTACGGCACCGCCTTCGAGAAGCTCACCGCGCTCTCCTACCCCGACGGCCACCCGTACCACCACACGCCGATCGGCTCGATGGCCGACCTCGACGCGGCCACGCTGGAGGACGCCCGCACGTTCTTCCGCACCTACTACGCGCCGAACAACGCCGTGCTGTCCGTCGTCGGCGACATCGACCCCGAGCAGACCGTCGCCTGGGTCGAGAAGTACTTCGGCTCCATCCCCGCCCACGACGGCAAGCAGCCCCCGCGCTCCGGCGAACTCCCGGACACCATCGGCCGCGAGATCCGCGAGGAGGTCCACGAGGACGTCCCCTCCCGCGCCCTGATGGCCGCCTACCGCCTCCCGCACGACGGCACCCGCGAGGCCGACGCCGCCGACCTCGCCCTGACCGTCCTCGGCAGCGGCGAGTCCAGCCGCCTCTACAACCGGCTCGTCCGTCGCGACCGCACCGCCGTCGCCGCCGGCTTCGGCCTGCTGCGCCTCGCCGGCGCCCCCAGCCTCGGCTGGCTCGACGTCAAGACCTCCGGGGACGCCACCCTCGCGCAGATCGACGCCGCCGTCGACGAGGAGCTCGCCCGCTTCGCCGCCGAGGGCCCGACGGCCGAGGAACTGGAGCGCGCCCAGGCCCAGATCGAGCGCGAGTGGCTCGACCGGCTCACCACCGTCGCCGGCCGCGCCGACGAACTCTGCCGCTACGCCGTCCTGTTCGGCGACCCCAAGCTGGTGAACGGCGCCCTCGCCAAGGTCCTCGACGTCACCGCCGAGGAGGTCCGGGCCGTCGCCGCCGCCAGGCTCAACCCCGACAACCGGGCCGTGCTGGCCTACGAGCCGACGGCCGCCGAGGCCGACGCCGAGACCGACGACGACACCGCTTCCGACGCTGCCGAAGAGGAGGGTGCCGCCGTATGAGCACCGACTACGTCCCCGCCATGACCTTCCACCCCCAGCCGAAGCCGGGCACCCCCGGCCCCTGGGCCTTCCCCGCCCCCGAGCGGGCCGCCCTCGGCAACGGCATCACCGTCCTGCACTGCCACCGGCCCGGCCAGCAGCTGGTCGCCGTCGAGGTCCTCCTCGACGCCCCGCTCGCCGCCGAGCCCGAGGGCCTCGACGGCATCGCCGCCGTCCTCGCCCGCGCCCTCAACGAGGGCACCGACACGCTCACCGCCGAGGAGTTCGCCGGCGAGCTGGAGCGGGCCGGCGCCACCCTGGACGCGCACGCCGACCACCCGTGCATCCGGGTCTCCCTGGAGGTGCCCGCCTCCCGGCTCCAGCGCGGCCTGTCCCTGCTCGCCGACGCCCTGCGCGCCCCGGCCCTGCCCGAGGCCGAGATCGAGCGCCTGGTCGCCAACCGCCTCGACGAGATCGTCCACGAGCAGGCCAACCCGGCCCGCCGCGCGGCCAAGGCCCTCTACGCCGAGCTCTTCGACGCCGCCGACCGGCTCTCCCGGCCCCGCGCCGGCACCGCCGACACCGTCAAGTCGATCGACCGCGCCGCCGTCAGGGCCTTCTACGAGGCCCACGTGCGCCCCGCGACCACCACCGTCGTCGTGGTCGGCGACCTCACCGGCGTCGAGCTGCCCGCCCTCCTGGAGAGCACCCTCGGCACCTGGACCGGCCCGGCCGCCGAGGCCTCCGTCCACGCCCCGGTCGCCGGCGACGACCGAGGCCGCGTCGTCATCGTGGACCGCCCCGGCTCCGTCCAGACGCAGCTGCTCATCGGCCGCATCGGCCCCGACCGCCACGACCCGGTCTGGGCCGCCCAGACCCTGGGCACCTACTGCCTGGGCGGCACCCTCACCTCCCGCCTCGACCGCGTGCTGCGCGAGGAGAAGGGCTACACCTACGGCGTCCGCTCCTTCGCCCAGCCGCTGCGCTCCGCCGCCGACGGCAGCGGTCGCTCGCTGCTCGCCATCAGCGGCTCGGTGGACACCGCCTCCACCGCCCCGGCGCTCGCCGACACCTGGACCATCCTGCGCACCCTCGCCGCCGAGGGCCTCACCGACGCCGAGCGCGACGAGGCCGTGCAGTTCCTGGTCGGGGTCGCCCCGCTGAAGTACGAGACCGCGGGCTCGGTCGCCGGCACCCTGGCCGACCAGGTCGAGCAGTACCTGGCGGACGACTACCAGGCCGAGGTCTACCGGCAGCTCGCCGAACTGCCCACCGCCGCCGCCACCGAGGCGGTCGTCGCGGCCTTCCCGACGGACCGTCTGGTGACCGTCCTGGTCGGCGACGCGGCCGTGATCGCCGACGACGTGCGGGCGCTCGGGATCGGCGAGGTCACCGTCGTCGGCTGACGACCGGTTCCCGTCCCGTCCGGCCCGGTGGAGCGCTTCGCTCCGCCGGGCCGGACGCGTTCCTAAACCCGTTGCGGGCCCGGCCCGTTCCGTGGATAGATGTTCCCCGACGCACAACGCGTGCGAACGGCGACGAACGAAGGGAGGCGGTCACCATGCGGGTCGAGCGAGCCATACGACGACGCTCCCCACGGCCGTACCTCCCCTGTTCCGCCTCGGCTGCCTGAGCGCACCCGTCCCCGAACTTCCCCGAGCCGCACCGGGACTGCTTTCGCGCGGCGTTCCTTCCCATTCCCACCGAACCACCCGACCCATGGAGGTCGATCGACCATGACGTACACCGAGGTCCCGGGCATCCGGGTGCCGATCCGGATGTGGACCGACCCGGCGACGGTCGAGGGCCAGGCCCTCCAGCAGCTGCGCAACATCAGCTCCCTGCCCTGGCTGCACGGCCTCGCCGTGATGCCCGACGTCCACCTGGGCAAGGGCGCGACGGTCGGCTCCGTCATCGCCATGAACGGCGCGGTCTGCCCGGCGGCCGTCGGCGTCGACATCGGCTGCGGGATGAGCGCGGTGAAGACCTCCCTCACCGCCGAGGACCTCCCGGACGACCTGTCCGGCCTGCGCAGCAGGATCGAGCAGGCCATCCCGGTCGGCCGCGGCCTGCACACCGACCCGGTCGACCCGACCAAGCTCCACGGCTTCCGCGCGGCCGGCTGGGACGACTTCTGGGGGCGCTTCGACGGCATCGCGGAGGACGTCAAGTGGCGCCGCGAGCGGGCGATGCAGCAGATGGGAACCCTCGGCTCGGGGAATCACCATACCGAGGTATGTGTGGACGATAGTGGAAATGTCTGGCTGACGCTGCATTCCGGATCGCGGGGAATCGGCAAGGAATTGGCCGACCATCACATGGGCGTTGCCCGGTCCCTGCCACACAACCAGGGGCTGGTCGACCGTGATCTGGCGGTCTTCATCTCGGACACCCCGCAGATGGCGGCCTACCGCCAGGACCTGTTCTGGGCGCAGGAGTACGCGTTCAACAACCGGTCGATCATGATGGCGCTCCTCAAGGGCGTCGTGCGTCGCGAATTCCCCAAGGCGGGGGTCGTGTTCGAGGACGAGATCAGTTGCCATCACAACTACGTGGCGGAGGAGCAGTACGACGGCCTGGACCTGCTGGTGACTCGCAAGGGCGCGATCCGGGCCCGGGTAGGCGACTACGGCATCATCCCGGGGTCCATGGCCACCGGCTCCTACATCGTCCGTGGCCTGGGCAACGAGGCGGCGTTCAACTCCGCCTCGCACGGCGCCGGCCGCAAGATGAGCCGCAACGCCGCGAAGAAGCGGTTCACGACACAGGACCTGGTCGAGCAGACCAAGGGCGTGGAGTGCCGGAAGGACAGCGGTGTCGTGGACGAGATCCCGGGCGCCTACAAGTCCATCGAGAAGGTCATGGCCCAGCAGACCGACCTGGTCGAGCCGATCGCCCACCTCATGCAGGTCGTCTGCGTGAAGGGCTGAGCGGCGAACGAGATGGCCCCCGACGGTCGTCGGGGGCCATCGTCAGTGCTGCGGGAAGACTCGTGGGCGTTTTGGTCCGACGAGTCGCCAGTGCCGGATCTTGCAGCTCTTGAGGGTTCGGCCCAATCGCTCTGACGCTCCCTCCATGGTTGGCGCGGTGAGGATGACCTCGTCTTCTTCCGGGGTCCAACTGCGCCTCGGGGTCGCGAACTTCATGGTGGGTGGGCGGACCCAGGTTCGGGCGCGATCGGCACCGGCTGCCTTCCGGGGTAGCGCCAGGCAGCCCGGGTAGTAGAGATCGGTGGCCAGGGCTGTACCGGCCTCGTTCAGGAAGAGGATGTTGTAGATGTCGTCGCGCTTGTTGCGGGTGAGCTTGCGGCGGGCGCCGCAGAGCCGGTCCGCGTAGTCGACGGTGAAGACCGCCAGCGCGTCGCTTCTGGTGGTCAGGCTCACGAACGGCAGGTCCTGCGAGGTGCGCCCCACCGAGCCGTCCGCGTCGATGAGTCCCCGGAGGTAGTCGCGCTCGGAGAACGGCACGTCCGGAGGTGCCACGATCTCGGATTTCCGCCCTGCCGGGAGGCCGAGCGCCCGCAGTTCCTCGCGGAACTCCCGGGCGTGGACGGTCCAGAGCACCGAGGTGTGGTCGGCTTTGAAGTTCGTCGTGCGCGTCCGGTACCGGATGGTGCTGTTGTACGGGCAGAGCCGCTGGAACTCCTCCAGGACGGGTGCGTCCCGCGCGGAGAGTTCCACCGAGAGCCGGCCGCGGTTGCGGGACTGCTCGGTGAGGTGTCCGTCCGCCTGGAGGAAGGCGAACATGTAAGCGTGCTCGGGTTGTTCGAGGTCGAAGAAGGTCATGCCGCGAGCATGCGTACGATCCGTCGTTCGAAAGGGTCGAACGGTCACCAGTTCGCTCGATGGTGTGGATGCGATCGAATGCGCGAACAGAAGCGCCCGGCAGTGCTAGGCACTGCCGGGCGCTTCGTGCACGTTGCGAGGGCTCAGGCGGCGGCCGGGAGCTCGTCGAGGCCTTCGGCGACGAGCTTGGCGAGGCGGTCGAGCGCGTCGTTGGCGTCGGGGGCGTCGGAGGCCAGGATGACCTCGTCGCCGCCCTGGGCGCCCAGGCCGAGGAGGCCGAGCATGGAGGCGGCGTTGACCGGGTTGCCGCCCGGCTTGGCGATGGTGATCGGCACGCCGGTGGCCGTGACGGCCCGGACGAAGACGGAGGCGGGACGGGCGTGCAGGCCCTCGGCCCAACCGATGGTGACGCGGCGCTCAGCCATGAGACGTGCCTTTCCGGTGAAGCTGGTCACGGCCGTGCTCGGTGAGCGGGGGAAGCGGCCATGTTGTCTAGACCAGTGTTGCATGCAGGTGGCCCCGGCGAACCGCCGCGTTCAGGACTTGTGATTGTTTCTTTTCGGGGCATAAACCCCGGCCGGTGGTCCTGTCCACCCTGCCGTGGGCATGCGTCCGGCGCCATTCGGCTCGCCGCCGGATAACCTGACGAATGTGGACGACTCCGCGGTGGCCAACCCCGAGCAGCAACCGGACTATCCGCAGCACTGGGAGGCCGACATCCTGCTGCGGGACGGTGGCACGGCCCGGATCCGGCCGATCACGCCCGCCGACGCCGGGCGCCTGGTCGAGTTCTACGGGCAGGTCTCGGAGCAGTCCAAGTACTTCCGCTTCTTCGCCCCCTATCCCCGGCTCTCCGACAAGGACGTCCGCCGCTTCACCCACCACGACTTCGTGAACCGGGTGGGCCTCGCGGTCGTGGTCCGGGACCACTTCATCGCCACCGTCCGGTACGACCGGATCGACGCCGAGGGCCGCCCCTCCGACACCGGGACGGACGCCGAGGTGGCCTTCCTGGTGCAGGACGCCCACCAGGGCCGCGGTGTGGCCTCGGCGCTGCTGGAGCACATCGCCGCCGTCGCGCAGGAGCGCGGCATCCGCCGCTTCCAGGCCGAGGTGCTGCCGGAGAACCGGAAGATGGTGAAGGTCTTCACCGACGCCGGCTACACCCAGCACCGCAGCTTCGCCGACGGCGTGGTGCACCTGGAGTTCGACCTCGAACAGACCGACCGCTCGCTCGCCGTGATGCGCGCCCGCGAGCACCGCGCCGAGGCCCGCTCGGTGCAGCGGCTGCTCACCCCCCGCTCGGTGGCGGTGATCGGGGCCTCCCGCACTCCGCAGACCGTCGGCCGGGCCGTCCTGCGCGACCTGCTGGGCAGCGCCCCGGCGGACTGCCCCGTGTACGCGGTGAACCGCAACGCCCCGCCCGGCACCGAGCTGGACGGCGTCCCGGTGCACCGCTCGATTCTGGACATTCCCGGGCCGGTGGACCTCGCCGTGATCGCCGTCCCCGAGGGGGCCGTCCCGGCCGCCGTCGCCGAGTGCGGCGCCCACGGCGTCCAGGGCCTGGTGGTGGTCACCGCGGGCTACGCGGAGACCGGTCCGGAGGGCCGGGACCGCCAGCGCGCACTGGTCCGACAGGCCCGCGCGGCGGGCATGCGGGTGGTCGGCCCGAACGCCTTCGGCCTGGTCAACACCGATCCGGCGAACCCGCTGAACGCCTCGCTCGCGCCGCGCCTGCCCGGCCGCGGCGGGTTCGGGATCTTCTGCCAGTCCGGCGCGATCGGCGTCGCCCTGCTGGAGGCCGCCCACCGGCGCGGCCTCGGCGTCTCCTCCTTCGCCTCGGTGGGCAACCGCTCCGACGTCTCCGGCAACGACTTCCTTCAGTACTGGGCCGAGGACGAGGCCACCCGCGTCGTCCTGCTGTACCTGGAGTCCTTCGGCAACCCGCGCAAGTTCACCCGGATCGCCCGCCGGCTGGCCGCCGCCAAGCCGATCGTGGTGGTCAAGGGCGCCCGGCACACCGGCAGCCTGCCGCCCGGCCACGCCGTCCCGGCCACCGCCACCGGCCTGCGCGACGCGACCGTCGACGCGCTGTTCGACCAGGCGGGCGTCCTGCGGGTCGCGACCATCACCGAGCTGTACGACACCGGGGAGCTGCTGGCCCTGCAGCCGCTGCCCGAGGGGGACCGGGTCGCGGTGGTCGGCAACTCGGACTCGCTCGGCCTGCTCACCTACGACGCCCTGCTGAGCGCAGGCCTGCGTCCGCGCACCCCGGTCGACCTGACCACCGCCGCGACCGGCGAGAACTTCCGGATCGCCCTCGACGTCGCCCTCGCCGACCCGGCCGTGGACGCGGTGATCGCCGTCGCCATCCCGCCGATCGGGACCTCCGCGCACGCCTTCATGGGCGGCCGGCTGACCGGCGAGGACGATCCCGAGATGGGCTCGGACGACCCCGAGATCGCCGCCGCCCTGCTCGAAGCCGGGCAGCGCGCCAAGGAACTGGGCAAGCCGCTGGTGCTCGCCCACCTGGCGCTGACCGACCTGCCGGCCCGGCTGCGCCCCGGCGGCATCCCCGCCTACGCGGCGCCCGAGCGGGCCGTGAACGCCCTCACCCATGCCGTGCACTACGCGCAGTGGCGCCGCCGGACGGCCGAGGCGGAGGAGACCGCGCGCGTCCCCGAGCTGGACCGGATCGACGAGCCGGGTGCCCGCGCCCTGGTGGCGGCGGCGCTGAGCACCCGGACGGCGGTCGCCGCCCGTACCCAGCCCGGCGGCGCCCGGATCACCCTGCCCGACGCCGGGGCCCGCGAGCTGCTGGCCCGCTACGGCGTCGACGTCTCGCCGACGCTCCCGGCGCCGGACGAGCGGACGGCCGTCGCGGCGGCGGCCTCGCTCGGCTACCCGGTGGCCCTCAAGGCGACCGCCCCGCACCTGCGCCACCGCCCCGACCTGGGCAGTGTCCGGCTGGACCTGACCGACGAGCCGGGCCTGCGCCGCGCCCACCGCGAGCTGGACGCGCTGCTCGGCGGCGCCGCCGCGGCCGAGCTGGTGGTGCAGCGGATGGCGCCGCGCGGTGTGGACACCGTGATCGGCGCCACCGTGGACCCGGCGGTCGGCGCGATCCTCTCCTTCGGACTGGCGGGCGCCCCGGCCGAACTGTTGGGCGACACCGCGTACCGGCTGGTTCCGGCCACCGACCGGGACGTCGCGGGGCTGATCCGGGAGGTACGGGCGGCGCCGCTGCTGTTCGGCTGGCGCGGCGCCGAGGCGGTGGACACCGCCGCCCTGGAGGAACTGCTGCTCAGGGTGTCGCAGCTGGTGGACGACGTCCCGGAGATCGCTTCGGTGGATCTCGAACCGGTGGTCGTGGCCCCGCACGGGCTGGCGATCCTGGGGGCGCGGGTGCGGGTCGCGCCCCTGCCCGTCCGCAGCGATCTGGGCCCGCGCGCGATGAGCACGCTGTAACCTTCCTTGGTTGCGCCCTGCCCGGGCGCTGTTGTCCGAAGCTCGGCGCCGTGCCGCCCGCTTCGTCGGCGGACCATGCCAGGATGGAGATATGGCGAAGACCGGTACCACCACCACTCAGGACCTGCGCTCGGCGATCGAGCGCAGCGGCTACTACCCGGCCCTGGTGTCCGAGGCGGTCGAGTCCGCGGTGGGCCCGGAGCCGATCAGCTCCTACCTGGTGCACCAGGAGACGACCTTCGACGCCAACGAGGTCCGCCGGCACGTGACCGTGCTGGTGCTGACCCCGACCCGGTTCGTGGTGAGCCACACCGACGAGCAGTCGGGGGCCGAGGGCAGCCCCTCGGTGCCGTTCGCGACCACCTCGACGGAGAGCGTCCGGCTGGACCGGATCGGTTCGGTCGTGGTGAGCCGCATGGTGGCGAACCCGGAGACGTACACCCCGGGGACGCTCCCGCGCGAGGTCGTGCTGACGATCGGCTGGGGCGCGGTGCAGCGCCTGGACCTGGAGCCGGCCGGCTGCTCGGACCCGAACTGCGAGGCGGACCACGGCTACACCGGTTCGGCGACGGCCGACGACCTCTCGCTGCGGGTGAGCGAGGCCGGTGACGGTCCGGAGACGGTGTCCCAGGCGCTGCTGTTCGCCCGGGCACTCTCCGACGCGACGATCGACAACGGCCCGCGGGTCTGATCGCCGCCACCCACCGCTACGAATCCGGTTCCATGTCCTTCGTTCCTGCCGACGGCTACGACGCCTTCGAGATCCTTGACCCGGCCGCGGCCCCCGCGCCCCCCTACGGCAGCGGCTCGCTGTGCGACCTGCTGCCCTCGGTGGCGGCGGGCCTCGGCGTGCCCGGGTTCACCGCCACCTTGCCGATCGCCCCGGCGGACCGGGCGGTGGTGTTCCTGGTGGACGGCCTGGGCTGGGAGCTGCTGCTGCGCCACCCCGAGTACGCGCCGTTCCTGTCCTCGCTGGCCGGGAGTTCGATGGGCGGCAGCGGCCGTCCGCTGACCGCCGGCTTCCCGTCGACCACCGCGACCTCGCTGGCCTCGGTCGGCACCGGCACCCCGCCGGGCCTGCACGGCCTGGCCGGGTACACGGTGGCGGTGCCGGGCGCCGGCTACCTGATGAACCAGCTGCGCTGGCAGCCGCCCACCGAGCCGCACGCCTGGCAGCCGTACCCGACGGTCTTCGAGCAGGCGCACCGGGCCGGGGTGGCGACCGCGCAGGTCTCGTCCCCGCTGTTCGCCCAGACCCCGCTGACCCGGGTGGCGCTGTCCGGCGGCACCTTCCTCGGCCGGACCACCGGCGAGGAGCGGATGGACCTGGCGGCCTCCTGGCTGGCCGAGCACGACCGGGCGCTGGTGTACACCTACGTCAGCGAGCTGGACGGCGCGGGCCACCGGTTCGGGGTGGACTCGGACGAGTGGCGGATGACGCTGGACGCGGTGGACCGGCTGGCCCGCCGGCTGGCCGGGCAGCTCCCGCCGCGCTCGGCGATGTACGTGACGGCCGACCACGGCATGATCGACATCGCGCCGGAGGACCGGATCGACTTCGACGAGGACTGGGAGCTGGGCGCCGGTGTGGCCCTGCTCGGCGGTGAGGGCCGGGCGCGGCACGTGTACGCCGTGCCGGGTGCCGCGGCCGACGTGCACACGGTCTGGAGCGAGGTGCTGGGCGACCGGATGTGGGTCGCCACCCGGGACCAGGCGATCGAGGCGGGCTGGTTCGGCCCGTCCGTGGACGACCGGGTGTACCACCGGATCGGCGACGTGGTCGCCGCGGCGCGCGACGACATCGCGATCGTCGCCTCCCGCAACGAGCCGGGCGAGTCCGCGATGATCGGTCTGCACGGCTCGATGACCCCGGTCGAGCAGTTCGTGCCGCTGCTCGAAGTCCGCGGCTGAGCCGGTCCCTTGAATCTTCTGTGCCCGAACCCCCTTGATGTGAAAGGCCCTTGCTCCACCCATGGCTGAACTGGTGTTCTTCTCGGGCACGATGGACTGCGGCAAGTCGACGCTGGCGCTGCAGATGGACCACAACCACACCGCGCGCGGCCGGAAGGGCGTGATCCTCACCCGCAACGACCGGGCGGGCGCCGCGACGATCTCCAGCCGGCTGGGCCTCCAGGCCGAGGCGGTCGAGGTGACGGACGGCTTCGACTTCCACGGGCACGTGGTGCACCGGCTCTCGGCGGGCGGCCGGGTGGACTACCTGATCTGCGACGAGGCGCAGTTCTTCGCCGCCGAGCAGGTGGACCAGCTGGCCCGGGTGGTGGACGAGCTGGACATCGACGTCTACACCTTCGGCATCACCACCGACTTCCGCACCCGGCTGTTCCCGGGCTCGCAGCGGCTGATCGAGCTGGCCGACCGGGTGGAGGTGCTCCAGGTCGAGGCGCTGTGCTGGTGCGGCGCGCGGGCGACCCACAACGCCCGTACGGTCGGCGGGGTGATGGTGGTCGAGGGCGCCCAGGTGGTGATCGGCGACATCTCGGTCCGCGAGGACGAGGTGGGCTACGAGGTGCTGTGCCGCCGCCACCACCGCCGTCGGATGACCGCCGCGACGGCCCGCGCCTCGGTGCTCTCCCCGGACGTGCTGCCCTTCGAGGAGCAGCAGGCCTGAGCCGGGCTCAGCCCGTCGCCTCCAGTACCGAGAAGTGGCCGCCCTGCGGGTCGGCCAGCCGGGCGGCGCGGCCGCGCGCGGTGTCGTGCGGCGCGACCAGGATCCGGCCGCCGAGCTCCACCGCGTGTCGGGCGGTCAGCGCGGCGTCGCGGACCGCGAAGTGGGTGCGCCAGCGCGGCGGGTGGCCGCGCAGGTCGGCGCGGTGCCGGATCCCGGCGACCGGGCGGCCGTGCACGAGCAGCGCGGTCTCGTCCGCGCCGGGCCGGACCGGGCGGTCGAGCACGGCGGCGTAGAAGGCGGCGGCGCCCTCGGTGTCGGGGGTGAGCAGTTCCGCCCAAGCCGGTTCGCCGGGTTCGGTGCCGGCCTCCCGGCCGAGGTGCTCCTCGCCCTGCCAGAGGCCGAAGACGGCGCCGGAGACGTCGGAGGCGATGGCCATCCGCCCGGCGCGCTCGGCCTGGAGCGGTCCGACGGCGACGGTGCCGCCGCACTCGCGGACCAGCTGGGTGGTGCGGTCGGCGTCGTCCACCGCGAAGTAGGTGGTCCACTGCACCGGGAAGCCGGCCGTGGAGACGCCGAGGCCGGCGACCGGGGCGCCGTCGAGTTCGGCCCGGACGTAGTCGCCGAGCTGGCCCGGCCCCGGGGTGTACGTCCAGCCGAGCAGCTCGCCGTAGAAGGCGCGGGCCCCGGCCGGGTCATCGGTCAGCAGGCTGACCCAGCAGGGCGTGCCCTGGGCCAGTCGGAGTTCCACCGCGGGCAATGCGGGCCTCCTCGTGGGTGGTTGGCGCACGGAAATCCTCGGCGCGAGGGTGATGCTTCCACTCTGACGGGCGCCCAACCCTCGGGCCGCGCGGAAATCCCGGCAAAGTCCGCACAAAGAGCGGCGAGTCGGCGGTGCTGCGCGACAATGGCCGCCATGACCACCTACAACGAGGGTTCCCCGCTGATCTCCGCGGCCGGGCTGCGGGAGGCACTCGCCTCCGCCCGTCCGCCGGTGCTGCTGGACGTGCGCTACCAGCTGGTCGGTGCCGCGCCGGGCGGCCCGACCGCGGCCGAGGAGTACCGGGCCGGGCACCTGCCGGGCGCCCACTTCGTCGAGCTGGACCGGGACCTGGCGGCCCCGCCCGGTGCCCCCGGCCGGGGCGGGCGCCACCCGCTGCCGGACCCGGAGGAGTTCGGTGCGGCGATGCGCGGCTTCGGGGTGGACACGGAGCGCCCGGTCGTGGTGTACGACGGCGCGGCCTCGATGGCCGCCGCCCGCGCCTGGTGGCTGCTGCGCTGGGCCGGGCACCGGGACGTCCGGGTGCTGGACGGCGGCTTCGCGGCCTGGCAGGCGGCCGGGCTGCCGGTGACGGCCGAGCCGCCGGCGCCCGGGGCGGGCGACTTCAAGCCGGTGCCGGGGCAGCTGCCGACGGTGGACGCGGACGGCGCGGCGGCCTGGGCGCGGGACGCTCTGCTGCTGGACGCACGCTCGGGGGAGCGCTACCGGGGTGAGACGGAACCGGTGGACCCGAGGGCCGGGCACGTCCCGGGCGCGGTGTCGGCGCCGACGGCCGGGAACGTGGGCGCGGACGGACGGTTCCTCCCGGCCGCCGAGCTGGCGGCCCGCTTCCGCGCGCTGGGCGCGGGGGAGCGGGAGACGGCGGTCTACTGCGGTTCGGGGGTGACGGCGGCGCACCAGGTCCTGGCGCTGGAGGTGGCCGGCCTGCCGGCCACGCTGTACCCGGGCTCCTGGAGCGAGTGGTCGAGCGACGCGAGCCGCCCGGTGGCGGTCACCGACCAGCCGGGCTGAGCCCGGGAACGCCGAAGGGCGGGAGGCCCGGCCTCCCGCCCTTCGGCAATCGGTGCTACTCCTGCTTCTTGCGCCGGCTGCCGAAGACGATCTCGTCCCAGCTGGGCACGGTGGCCCGGCGGCCGGGCCGGACGCCGTCCGCCTCGGCCTGCCGGTCGGTGGTGCCGACCAGGCGCTCACGGTGCGGGGCGACGGCGCGCGGCATCAGGATGTCGGCGTAGGCCGAGCCCGCGCCGACCGCCGGGGCGGCGGCCGCGGCGGCGGACTCCTCGTTCTCCTCGGCGACCTCGGCGGGCACCGGTTCGATCGGGGCGGGGCCGCCGACGGCGAGGTCGCCGCGGAAGGCGGGGACGACGTCGAGCAGGCTGGTCAGCGAGTCCCTGGAGTCGGCGGTGGCCTCCCGCGACTCGCGGACCTCGCGGGCCGACATGATGCGGTCGGCGGAGGGCCGGTCGATCATCGGGCGGGGCGGCCGGTCCTGGGGGAGCCGGGCGATCCGCGGGATGAACGGGAAGACCGACTCCTCCTCGCGCTCGACGTTCTCGCCGATCAGCGCGCGGGCCTCGTCGTCGTTGGGCTGGACCAGGCGCCGGGGCGGGTCGTACGTCCAGGAGGCGCTGCGGCCTTCGCCGTCGGCCCGGTAGGAGAGGATGACCTCCCAGGTGCCGTCGTCGCGCCGCCAGGAGTCCCAGCGTTCGGTGTCCTTCTCGGCGCCGCGCAGCGCGAGCCGCTCGGCGACGGCCTCGCCGAGCTGCGGGCCGGTGGACTCGCCGTTGCGGCGGATGGCGGTCTTGCGGGCGCGCTCGGCCATGAAGGCGCGCTCGGCGAGGACCGGGCCCTCGAAGCGGCGGACGCGGTCGACGGAGATCCCGGCGGCCTGGGCGACCTCCTCGGCGGAGGCACCGGCTCGTATCCGCGCCTGGATGTCCCGGGGGCGGAGGTGGCTCTCGACCTCGATCTCGATCTGGCCGAGGCGCGGCCGGTCGCCGCGGATGGCGGCGCGCAGCCGCTCGTCGATGGGGAGGGTGTACTCCGTGCTGTCGGCAGCCTTGAGCACCAGCCGTGTGCCGTCGTTGCTGACGGCCACAACCCGCAGTTCGGGCACGGTTACCTCCCGGGTGGTGCCTGCCGACGTCACCTGCGTCGCTGCTCCCGTACTGAGTGTGGCCTGCCCACTCGCGACTGGCCACAACCTTGCTGAGTTCCCCGGCGTGTCGGGCTTACGCCCGGTCACGCCGCTGTGGCACGGTTGCCTTTTTGCCACGTCATCCGTCGACGTCGCGCCTGGGTGTCCCGGCCGTCCTCGCACGCGGAGTGTTCGCGACGATCCGGGACGGGCGTCGCCGTGCGTGCCCGTTCCGTGTCTCCTCGTCAAGCTGCCGGTGGTGGCGCAGTCGACATGTCGACCCAAGGCTCGGGCTTTACGAACAGTACTCCATTCGTGGCATCCGGAGGGGCGGCTCGCCGCTCAAGTCTCCCGCGATTCACGGGAATCTCAAGAGCGCCCGCCACCAACGGCGGACCGGCACCGGGTGAACGGTGATCATCTTCACACAATCCGGGCGCGTGGAACTGCATTTTCGCCCCTTGTGTCCTTCTTTGGGCAAGATGGAGTGACTTGTTCGAGGAAGAGTCGTACGGACCGAGGGATGTCGATGCCTGAGCGGGACCCCGCCGAGGAGGGCGGCAAGGAGGAGCGCAAGCGGATCGATCTGAGTGTGGCTCAGGTCGCGGCGAGTGCGCTGGCCACGGTGGTGGGCGCACTGTTGGCCTCCGAACTGGGCGTCTACGGAACGATCATGGGCGCCGCAGTGGTGAGCATCGGGGCCACCACCGGCGGCGCGGTGTTCCAGCACCTCTTCCGGCGGACCGGAGAACAGCTGCGCGGCGCGGTGGACCGCGGGCCGAACCAGGCCGTGAACACGCTGCGCCAGGTGCCGGTGGAGGACGACGGGCCGGGCCGGCCGGCCGGGTCGCCGGTGATCACCGAGGAGTGGAACGAGCCGCGGGTGGTGCGGGCGCGCCGACGGTGGACCTGGAAGACCTACGCGGTGGTGTCCGGGCTGGTCTTCGTGCTGGCGATGACGCCGATCGTGGCGTTCGAACTGGCCACCGGGCAGCCGGTGTCGGCGACGGTCAAGGGCGAGTCCGGCAACGGCACCTCCTTCGGCGGCTCGGTGGCGCCCAAGTCCTCCTCGCCGCAGGACGCGCCGAAGGACGCCCCGCCGCAGCGGCAGTCCCCGGACGGGAGGCCCGGTTCGGACGCCACGCCGTCCGGCGGTGCCTCGGCCCCGGCGACGACCCGGCCGGGCCGGGAGCCGACCGCGACCCCGAGCACCGGCGCGGGCACCGCGTCGCCCTCGGCCGGCCCGAGCGCGAGCCCGTCGGCCGGCGCCTCCCCGTCGGCGGGCGGCGGCAAGCCCACCGGTGAGGCCACGCCGCAGCCGCCCGCGCCCGGCAACGAGCCTGCCCGCGGGACGCCGGCCCCGCCGCCCGCCGTGCCGTCCGCGACGCCGTAGGGCGGGTCAGGCGCCCAGCACCCGGCGGAGGTAGTCGTTGCCGAAGACCCGCTGCGGGTCGACCTCGTCGCGCAGGGCGGTGAAGTCGCCGAAGCGCGGGTAGACGCCGGCCAGGTACCCGGCGTCCCGGGTGTGCAGCTTGCCCCAGTGCGGGCGGCCCTGATGGGCGGTCATGAGCTGCTCGACGTCGGTGAAGTAGCCCTGGTCGGCGGTGCCCCGGTAGAGGTGGACGGCGATGTAGGCGCTGTCCCGGCCGGAGGCGGTGGAGAGCCAGAGGTCGTCGGCGGGGGCGAAGCGCACCTCGACCGGGAAGCTGATCTTCCAGTCGGAGCGTTCCACCAGGGCCTTCAGCTCGCGCAGCACCCCGCCGACGGCCGCCCGCGGCACCGCGTACTCCATCTCCACGAAGCGGACCTTGCGCGGGCTGGTGAACACCCGGTACGCGGTGTCGGTGTAGCTGCGGTCGGACCAGGCGCGGCTGGCCATCGAGGCGATCGAGGGGATGGAGCCGGGGAAGCGCCGGCCGACTCGGCAGGCGCCCTCCCAGACGGTGTTGGAGAGGAAGTCGTCCTCCAGCCACCCCTTGAACCGGGGCAGCGGGGCGGCCGGGCCCTGGCTGCGGTTGTTGCGCTTGGTGGAGCAGCGGTCGGTGTGCGGGAACCAGTAGAACTCGAAGTGCTCGTTGACGGCGGTGAGGTCGTCGAGGCGCTCCAGCACTTCGTCGAAGCGCATCGGCTGCTCGTGCGCGGTGAGCAGGAAGGCCGGTTCGACGCCGAAGGTGAGCGCGGTGATCACGCCGAGGGCGCCGAGGCCGAGCCGGGCGCCCTGGAAGAGCCGGGGGTTCTCGGTGGGGGAGCAGTGCCGGACGCTGCCGTCGGCGAGGACGATCTCCAGGGCGCGGATCTGGGCGGCGAGCGAGCCGGAGTCGCGGCCGGTGCCGTGGGTGCCGGTGCTGGTGGCGCCGGCGACGGTCTGGACCTCGATGTCGCCCATGTTGGCGAGGGAGAGTCCCTCGGCGGCGAGGAGCCGGTTGAGCCGGTGCAGCGGGAGGCCGGACTCGACGGTGACGGTGCCCGCCTCGCGGTCGAGCGCGCGGACGGCGGTGAGCGCGTGCGGCCGGATCTGGACGCCGTCGCCGGCGGAGGCGATCGAGGTGAAGGAGTGGCCGGAGCCGACGGCCTTGACGGTGCGGCCCTGTTCGGCGGCGCGCAGGATCTCCTTGGCCAGTTCCTCCGCGGTGCCGGGGGCGGCGGCCCGGGCGGGCCGGGCGCTCTGGTTGCCGGCCCAGTTGGTCCACCGGGTGGGGGTCGCGGTACTGGCCTGGGGCATTGCGCTGCCTCCTGCTCCGTGGCCGAACGGGTCGGCGCGGTCCGGGGCGGCGCGGCCGCCCTACCCACGGGTAGAGGCCCGTGGGTAGGGCGAGAGATTAGTCAGTTCACCGGTCGGCGTCTACAGGTCGTCCGGCCGGTTCGACGGGGGCGTCCGGGCCCTGGTCGGTGGCGAGTCCGGCGCGCAGGCGGCCGAGCCCGGCGAGCGCGGCGACCACGCCGAGGGCGCCGGCGGCCAGCGGCACCCAGTAGCCGGCGGCGGCGCCGGAGGCGTCCACCACCCAGCCGCCGGCCGAGGAGCCGGCCGCGACGCCGAGCGCGAGGCCGGTGGTCGTCCAGGTCATGCCCTCGGTCAGCTGGGCGGCCGGGACGAGCCGTTCGACCAGGGCCATCGCCGTGATCAGGGTGGGGGAGATGGCGATGCCCGCGACCAGCAGCGCGCCGCCGACGGCGGCCAGTCCGCCGATGCCGTGCACCGCGTGGGCGACCAGCAGCAGCGGGACCATGCTGACCGCCATGAACAGGACGCCGAAGAAGAAGCGCGGGGCCATCGAGCCGGACAGCTTGAGGGTGCCGTACACCACGCCGGCCAGGCAGGAGCCGAGCGCCCACAGGGCGAGGATCACGCTGGAGACCGACTTGTGGCCCTGGTCCTCGGCGAAGGCGACGGTGACGACCTCGACCGAGCCGAAGATCGCGCCGGTGGCGACGAAGGTCAGGATCAGCACCTGGAGGCCGCGGTTGCGGATGACCGAGTGGCCCTCGTGCCGGGCGGCCGGGTGGACCGGCGGCTCGGTGGAGCGCTGGCCGGCGAACAGCAGCACGCCGACGGCGAGGAAGATCCCGGCGAGCAGCACGCCGGCTTCGGGGAAGACCGAGGTGGCCAGGCCGATGGAGAGGATCGGGCCGACGATGAAGCAGACCTCGTCGACGACGGCCTCGAAGGAGTACGCGGTGTGCAGCTTGGGGGCGTCGTCGCGGTAGAGGTGGGCCCAGCGGGCGCGGACCATGGCGCCGGTGCTGGGCATGACACCCATGCCGGCGGCGAAGAGGAACAGTGTCCAGTCCGGGGCCTTCAGCCGGGCGCAGAGCAGCAGGCCGACGACGGCGACGATGGTGAGGGCCATGGCCGGGACGATGATCCGGCGCTGCCCGTGCCGGTCCACCAGCCGGGAGACCTGCGGGCCGAGGACGGCGGCGGAGACCGCCAGGGTGGCCGAGACCAGGCCCGCGACACCGTACGAGCCTCTCAGCTGGGAGAGCATCGTCACGATGCCGATGCCGGTCATGGAGATCGGCAGCCGGGAGACGAGGCCGGTGGTGGAGAAGGCCAGAGTGCCGGGGGAGGCGAATATCCGACGGTAGCTGGACAGCACGGGAGCTCCGGACGGGGGGAGAGGTAAGGAACAAGGCTGGTCCACACAGCTTACGTACCTTGGCAAACGGTATTTTCCGGACACCGGCGCGGCCCCGGCGACGGCGCCCGGCCCCTCAGTGGCAGGATCGGTCCCATGTCCGACGCGCGCAAACCCTCCCCCTCCGGCGCCGCCCCGTACGACGCCCTGCTGCTGCTGTCCTTCGGCGGGCCCGAGGGCCCCGAGGAGGTCGTCCCGTTCCTGGAGAACGTCACCCGGGGCCGCGGCATCCCCAAGGAGCGGCTGAAGGAGGTCGGCAGGCACTACTTCCTGTTCGACGGGATCAGCCCGATCAACGAGCAGAACCGTGAACTGCTCGCCGCGCTGCGCAAGGACTTCGCCGAGCACGGGCTGGACCTGCCGGTCTACTGGGGCAACCGGAACTGGGCGCCCTACCTGGTCGACACCCTGCGCGAGATGGCCGCCGACGGCCACCGCCGGATCGCGGTGCTCGCCACCAGCGCCTACGCGGGCTACTCGGGCTGCCGCCAGTACCGGGAGAACCTCGCCGACGCGCTGGCCGCCCTCGCCGAGGAGGGCCTGCCGGCCCTGCGCGTCGACAAGCTGCGGCACTTCCACAACCACCCCGGCTTCGTCGAGCCGATGATCGACGCCACCCTCGCCGCGCTGGACGGCCTGCCCGGGGCCGTCCGTGACGGCGCCCGGCTCGCGTTCACCACCCACTCCATCCCGGAGACCATGGCCGCGGCCTCCGGCGCCCCGGACGACCCGGCCCGCGGCGAGCCGGGCGGCGCGTACGTCGCCCAGCACCTGGACGTGGCCCGGCTGATCGTCGCGGCCGTCGCCGAGCGCACCGGCGTCGCGGACCGGCCCTGGGACCTGGTCTTCCAGAGCCGCAGCGGCGCCCCGCACACCCCGTGGCTGGAGCCCGACATCTGCGACCACCTGGCGGCCGAGCACGCCGACGGCGCGCCCGCCGTGGTGATGGTCCCGATCGGCTTCGTCTCGGACCACATGGAGGTCAGGTACGACCTCGACACCGAGGCCGTCGCCAAGGCCGCCGAGCTCGGCCTGCCGGTGGCCCGCGCCGCCACCGTCGGCGCCGACCCCCGGTTCACCGCCGCCGTGCGCGAACTCGTCCTGGAACGGGCTGCCACCGAGCGCGGCGAGCCGGTGACCCGCTGCGCCCTCGGCGCGCTCGGCCCCGGCCACGACGTGTGCGCGGTGGCCTGCTGCCCCAACCCGCGCGCCCCCCGCCCGGCCGCCGCCGAGCGCTGACCGCCCGTCCCGCCGCTCCGGAGGAGAACCCCGTGACCGCCCCCGCCCAGCCCGACGACCGGCTCCTCGACGACCTGCTGGAGGTCGCCCTGGACGCGGCCCGGCAGGCCGGCGCCCTGCTGCGCGACGGCCGCCCCGCCGACCTCGGCGTCGCCGGCACCAAGAGCAGCCCGGTCGACGTGGTCACCGAGATGGACCTCGCCTCCGAGAAGCTCGTCCTGGAGCTGATCACCGACCGCCGCCCGGCGGACGGCTACCTCGGCGAGGAGGGCGCCGAGCGGCCCGGCACCAGCGGGGTGCGCTGGGTCGTGGACCCGCTCGACGGCACGGTCAACTACCTGTACGGACTGCCCTCCTGGGCGGTCAGCGTGGCCGCCGAGCTGGACGGCCGGGCGGTCGTCGGCGTGGTGTACGCACCGGCCCGCGAGGAACTGTTCCACGCCGTCCTGGGCCGCGGCGCCCGGCTGAACGGCCGCCCGCTCTCCACCCGCCCGGCCCCGCCGTGGGGCCAGGCGCTGATCGCCACCGGCTTCAACTACGTCCGGCCGGTGCGGGTGCGCCAGGCGGAGGTGCTGCTGGCGCTGATGCCCGAGGTGCGGGACATCCGCCGGGCCGGAGCGGCCGCGGTGGACCTCTGCGACGTCGCGGCCGGGCGGCTGGACGGCTACTACGAGCGCGGCCTCGCCCCCTGGGACCGCGCGGCCGGCTGCCTGATCGCCGCCGAGGCCGGCGCCCTGACCGGGGGCCGCCCGGGGCACGGCCCGGACGGCGAGCTGACGGTGGCGGCGGCTCCGGGCGTGTACCAGCCGCTCCAGGAGCGCCTGGCCGCGCTGCGGGCCTGGGCGGACTGACCCGGGCCGGTACGCGCTGACACGGACCGCCCGGTTCCGGCCGGGACCGGGCGGAACCGGGCTCGGTTCGGCCCGGTTCGGGTCGGGGCCCGGGCCCGGGCATGCGAAGAGCCCTGGCACACAGGGGATGCCAGGGCCTGGGTTTTCGCACGGCCCCCGTAGGGCCGCAGGTGCCGGAGGACCGGCGACGGGTCGGAAGTCGAAACGGGTCAGGCAGCGGTGCGGTGGCGCTCCAGCACCGTGTCCACGCCGTGCTCGGCGGCGAGTCGGCGGAGGTCGTCCAGCTCGGACTGCTCCACCTCGGCGAGGAACTCGTCCCCGGCCTCGATCGCTCGGTGCAGGTCCTGCTCGGCGTTGGCTATGCGCTGCAGGATTCCGGCCTTGAAGGCGTCCATACGGGCCCCCTTACTGTGTCGGACGTGCACGGTCGTACGTTCTCCGCCCCGAGGAGGTCCAGCCGGTGAAAGCGCCCCGGCCGGCAAACGGTGGATCTCCGGTCGGGCGCGGAGACGGCCTGCGGCCGCTCCCGGTGATGTCCCAGCCCCAGGGCCGGCGCGGATGAACGCACGGCGGGTGGGTGCGACCGGCCAACAGCCAGATCGCGGGTGTGCAGCACTCCTCCCCGCACCGGCGGCCGGGAAACCTCCCGCTGGAAGAAAGTTGCCTGTGTCACAGTCCAAGCGGAGTGGTACCGGCACGAACCGTCACCGACGGGGGCCCGCACCCCGTGCCCGAGGGGCAGCTTATCGCTGCTTTACCGCAGGACCAGGCAGGATGGAGGCACCGTCGGAGCCGTGCGTCCGCTTCCGGGGCCGGCCTGGAGAAGGGACAACGACCGTGCGGGTTCTCGTCGTCGAGGACGAGCAGCTGCTTGCCGAGGCCGTAGCGACCGGCCTGCGCCGCGAGGCGATGGCCGTCGACGTGGTGTACGACGGGGAGGCCGCGCTCCAGCGCATCGCGGTCAACGACTACGACGTCGTGGTCCTGGACCGCGACCTCCCGCTGGTCCACGGCGACGACGTCTGCCGCAAGGTGGTCGAGCAGGGCCTGGCGACCCGGGTGATCATGCTGACCGCCTCCGGCGACATCAGCGACCGGGTCGAGGGCCTGGAGATCGGCGCGGACGACTACCTTCCGAAGCCGTTCGCCTTCAGCGAACTCGTCGCCCGGGTAAGGGCGCTGGGCCGCCGCGCGACCGTCCCGCTGCCGCCGGTGCTGGAACGCGCCGGCATCTCGCTCGATCCCGGCCGGCGCGAGGTGATCCGCGAGGGCCGCACGGTCCAGCTCGCCCCCAAGGAGTTCGCCGTCCTGGAGGTCCTGATGCGGGCCGGCGGCGCCGTCGTCTCGGCCGAGCAGCTGCTGGAGAAGGCCTGGGACGAGCACACCGACCCGTTCACCAACGTCGTCCGGGTCACCGTGATGACGCTGCGCCGCAAGCTCGGCGACCCGCCGGTGATCGTCACCGTGCCGGGCTCCGGCTACCGGATCTGACCCGGGGGTCCCGCCCCGCGGACACCCGTCCGCGCAGGGCCCGGCCCCCGGGACTCCACCATCCGGCGCCCGCCCCGACGGACGCCCCGAGAGGACGATCATGACCACCCCGCCGCCCCCGGCCGGCGGGCCCTCCGGCGTGCCCGCCGGCGGCCCGCGCGCCGTCCCGCCCAAGCCCCTCCACCCCCCGCGCTCGGCCCGGTCGAACGAGGCCTACGTCCCCGGCGACGGCGTGCTCGCCTGGCTGCCCTTCCGTCCCACCATCCGGATGCGGCTCACCCTGCTCTACGGCGGGATGTTCCTGATGGCCGGCGTGGTGCTGCTGCTGGTGATGTACTTCTTCGTCCAGCAGGCGCTCCAGGAGGTCGGCCAGCCGCACCTGGTGCTCAACGGACAGGTCTCGGTGCGGACCCCCGACAACCTCACCCTCAGCACCCAGTCCGCGCTCGACCAGTGGCTGAACGACTACCGGGCCTTCCAGGCCGGCCAGGCGCTCAACACCCTGCTGCGCAAGCTGCTCACCGTCCTCGTCTGCCTCGCCGTGATCGCCTTCGCGGCCGGCTACGCCATGGCCGGCCGGGTGCTGCGCCCGCTCGGCCGGATCACCCGCACCGCCCGCGACGTCGCCTCCTCCGACCTGCACCGCCGGATCGAGCTGGACGGGCCGGACGACGAGCTCAAGGAGCTCGCCGACACCTTCGACGACATGCTGGACCGGCTGGACCGCTCCTTCGACTCCCAGCGCCGCTTCGTGGCCAACGCCTCGCACGAGCTGCGCACCCCGCTGGCGATCAACCGCACCCTGCTGGAGGTCCAGCTCTCCGACCCGGCGGCCTCGCCCGACCTCCAGCAGCTCGGCCGGACCCTGCTGGCCACCAACGAGCGCAGCGAGCAGCTCGTCGAGGGCCTGCTGCTGCTCGCCCGCAGCGAGAACGAGCTGACCGACCGCCGTCCGGTGGAACTGGCCGAGGTGGCCGCCCGGGCGCTGGAGCAGACCCGGGCCGAGGCGGACAAGCGCGAGGTCGAGCTGCGCTCGAAGCCGGACCCGGCCCTGGTCGCGGGCAACGGGGTGCTGCTGGAGCGGCTCGCGCTGAACCTGCTGCAGAACGCGGTGCGCTACAACACCGCCGGCGGCTGGGTCGAGCTGGCCACCACGCAGGTGCCGGGCGGCGGCGAGCTGGTGGTCTCGAACACCGGCCCGGTGGTGCCCGGGTACGAGCTGGAGCACATCTTCGAACCGTTCCGGCGGGTCAAGGGCGCCGACCGCACCCGCAGCGACAGGGGGGTCGGTCTCGGCCTGTCCATCGTCCGGTCGGTCGTGCGCGCCCACGGCGGCACCATCGAGGCCACCCCGCGGGCCGGTGGCGGCCTCACCATGCGGGTCCGCATCCCCTCCCCGTAAGGGCTGACCGCCCGCTCCGTGGGCGACCGTTCGCAGCCGCCCCCGCCAAGCCCGTCAAGACGACATAAGGCCTGGCGGGGGCGGCTTGTCTTTTCCGGCCCGGGCAACTTACGGTGTCGTAACCTACGCAACCGTAAGTGAGTCCGTCAGCAACTCCGCTGAGGGTTCCGTACGACGTGTGCCCGCCCAACGCGCCCGTCCCCGCGCGTGCCGTCCCCCGGGAGCAACACCGTGACCATCGCCCCTGTGCAGAGCAGCACCTCGCTCGGATCGAGCGACTGGACCGACACGCGGCTGATCCTGGCCCTCGAGGAGGTCGTGGAGAAGGAGCTCGACCGCCACCTGGGCGTGGCGAAGGAGTGGATGCCGCACGAGTACATCCCGTGGAGCCAGGGCCGCGACTTCGACGGCGTGCTGGGCGGCGAGGCCTGGGCGGTCGGGCAGTCGCAGGTGACCCCGCTGGGCCGGGTCTCGCTGGTGGTGAACCTGCTGACCGAGGACAACCTCCCCAGCTACCACCACGAGATCGCGAGCATGTTCGGCCGCGAGGGCGCCTGGGGCACCTGGGTGCACCGCTGGACGGCCGAGGAGGGCCGCCACGGCATAGCCATCCGCGACTACCTGCTCGCCACCCGGGCCGTCGACCCGGTGGAGCTGGAGCGGGCCCGGATGGGGCACATGTCGGAGGGCTTCGAGTCCGACAACGCGCACAGCATGCTGCACTCGGTCGCCTACGTGGCCTTCCAGGAGCTGGCGACGCGCATCGCGCACCGCAACACCGGCAGGTACGCCGGCGACCCGCTCTGCGAGCAGCTCCTGGCGAAGATCGCCAACGACGAGAACCTGCACATGGTCTTCTACCGGAACCTGCTGAAGGCCGCCCTGGAGATCGCCCCCGACCAGGCCATGCGGGCCGTCTCCGACGTCGTCACCGGCTTCCGGATGCCCGGCCACGGCATCCCCGGCTTCGAGCGCGCGGCCGCGCAGATCGCCATCGGCGGGGTCTACAACCTGCGCATCCACCACGACGACGTGCTGCAGCCGGTGCTGCGCAAGCTCAAGGTGATGGAGATCGGCGGCCTCGGTCCGGAGGGGGCGCTGGCGCAGAACGAGCTGGGCGTCTTCCTGGACGGGCTGGACTCGCAGGCGCGCAAGTTCGACGAGCGCCAGGCCGCGCTGCTGGCTCGGCGGGCGGCCCGGCGGAACGCCGAGTAGGGTGCATCGACAGGCGGTCGGAGTGGGTGGATTTTCCGTGGTTTGCCCCGGAAGATTCTGAACGTGACCAAGCTCACACCGTGTCGCTCCACGATTTCGGTCAACCTCGGAGAGTGATCACCCATCCGAGGGTGTCGACCACGGTCCGTGACCGGATTCCGCCTCAGGGCGGATCCGGCGGGTCGGTCGGCATCCCCGGTGGACAAGGGATTCTGCGGGTATCCGTACCATCTCTGCTCACTGTCCGTGGTCGGTTCGCCAGGCCTCCGGAGGGTCGGTGATGGCCCAGCGTGAGGCCTTCCACAGCCTCGGGGATCACCCCGATGGAGCCCCGGCTGAGTGTCGATTGAGTAACAGGGCTTGAAGTAAGGCAAAATCTCCGCCTCGGGTCGGGCACAAGACCGACCCCCCATGCGTTACGTGCGCTGGAGATACCGCACACACCGCACAAACCCGGAGGGGGAGAGCGAAAAATGGCAACCGACTACGACACCCCACGCAAGACTGACGACGAGCTCAACGAAGACAGCATCGAGGAGCTCAAGGCTCGGCGGAACGACAAGGGCGGCGGCTCCGTCGATGTCGACGAGTTCGACGCCGCCGAAGGCATGGAGCTTCCCGGCGCGGACCTCTCGAACGAGGAGCTCGCCGTCCGTGTCCTGCCCAAGCAGGCCGATGAGTTCACCTGCATGAGCTGCTTCCTGGTCCACCACCGCAGCCAGCTGTACAGCGAGAAGAACGGCAACCCGATCTGCCGGGACTGCGGCGCCTGAGCACCGCGGCGGACAGGGCCCGGTACCCGCGGCTCCCGCGGGACCGGCACACCGTTCCTTCCGGCCCCGGGCAGCGGGGCCGGACGGCAGGTCCGGAGACCGTCCCCACGGACGGGCCCGGTAGGACGGAGTGGGCCGACTCGTCGGCCGGCACAAAGTCGTAGGGACGGTCCCGCAGCAGCGGAACCGTCCCTCTCCGTTTTTTCGGCCCCCTCCGGGCTCCCGGCGGCCCCTGGGGGCCTCGGGCGGCCCCGGCCGGACCGGGCCCCGGTGGCCGTCGGCCCGGCTTCCTCAGGCCCGGGCGCCGCGCCGGGCCTGCTCCAGCGCCTCCGCCAGCTTCATCGGCGACCGGGTCGACAGGTAGAGGTACGGCGTCGGGTCGGCCGGGTCGGTCACCTCGACCCGCAGCGCCGTCGGGACGTAGCTGCGCAGCAGCATGAAGGCGCGGGGATCGGCCTTCCGGCCGCGCCAGGCCGCCGCCTCGGTGGGGCTCAGCGCCTGCGCCGCGCCGAGCGCGTCCACCGGGATCCGGGCCGGGCCCGCCACCAGGGAGCCCTGGACCACGCGGATCCGGGCCGAACCGTAACTGCTGATCCCGACCGCGCCGGCGGCGATGCCGACCACCAGTCCGATCAGCGCGGCCGGGCCGCTGACCCGGATCAGGATCAGCGCGAGCGTGAGGCCCACCGCGACCGGGAGCAGCCACCAGGAGCGCGGCACCGTGAGGCGTTCGTCGTACATGCCCCCATTGTGGTCGCCCTGACACCGGGCGCCGGACGCCACCCCCACCGGGGACCCCGCTACCCCTGGGTAGGGTGGGGCGCCGTGACCGGTACGACAGCCCCCAGCACCCCCGCCGACCGGCCGGCGCCCGTGACGCCGCCGACCCCGACCACCCCGCCGCCGGACGCCGTCCTGCCGCCGCGCGCCCCCGGGGCGCCGGCCCCGGGCACCCGGCTCGGCTCCCACTACGAACACTGCTTCGGCTGCGGCCCGCAGCACCCCGGCGGCCTGCGGATCGACGCGGTGGCCGGCGAGGGACTCGACGTCACGGCCGAGTTCGTCGTCCGGGACGTCCACCAGGGCGGCCCCGGCCTGGCCCACGGCGGGGTGCTGACCACCGCCATGGACGAGACCCTCGGAACGCTCAACTGGCTGCTGCACGCCCCCGCCGTGACCGGCCGGCTGGAGACCGACTTCCTCTCCCCGGTGCCCGTCGACTCGGTGCTGCACCTGCGCGCCTGGGTCACCGGCGTGAGCGGCCGCAAGATCTACAGCGCGGCCGAGGCGCGGATCGGCGGCCCGGACGGACCGGTCGCCGTGCGCGCTCAGGCGCTCTTCATCCAGGTGAAGCTGGAACACTTCACCACGCACGGTCGTGCCGAGGACATCGACAAGGTCCTCGACGACCCGGATCTGATGAAGCGCGCACGAGCCTTTGAGGTGAACCCTTGAGCGACACCCCCCGACCGCAGCTGGACGTCCTGATCAAGCGCATCGACCCCGAGCTCCCGCTGCCCGCCTACGCGCAGCCCGGGGACGCCGGCGCCGATCTGCGGACCACCGTCGACGCCGAGCTGGCCCCCGGTGAGCGCGCCGTCCTGCCCACCGGCGTCGCCATCGCGTTGCCGGACGGCTACGCGGCCTTCGTCCACCCCCGGTCCGGGCTGGCAGCTCGTTGCGGAGTTGCTCTCGTGAACGCCCCGGGGACGGTCGATGCCGGGTACCGTGGAGAGATCAAGGTGATCGTCGTCAATCTGGACCCGCGTGAGGGGGTCAGCTTCCGCCGAGGGGACCGAATCGCCCAGCTGGTGATCCAGCAGGTCGAGAAGGCCCGTTTCCACGAGGTGGGGGAGCTGCCTGGGTCGGCACGTGCCGAGGGCGGGTTCGGGTCGACCGGCGGCCATGCCGCGGTCTAGCATTCCCGCGGCCTCGCAGGAAGCCGAGCAGGTATTCGCATCGGTCTTGGACCGGGAAGGACAGTGACCGTGTTCCGTCGTCGCCAGAAGAGCGAGGACGCTGTCGAGCAGCTCGCCGACGACGCCATCAGCGCCGACGAGACGGCCGATGACGTCGAAGGTTCCGCCGAGAGCGAGAACGTGACCGAGCTGGACCCGGCCGACAGGGTCGGCCTGCCGCCGGCCCCGCGGCCGGACGGTCCGTGGGACCACACCGAGCTGGAGAACCCCGAGGAGGGGCGGGTCGACCTCGGGGGTCTGCTGGTCCCCGGTGTCGAGGGCATGGAGCTGCGCGTCGAGGTCGCCGGTGACGCGATCGTGGCGGCCACCCTCGTGCTCGGCAACAGCGCCGTCCAGCTCCAGGCCTTCGCGGCCCCGAAGTCGGAGGGCATCTGGGGGGAGGTCCGGGAGGAGATCGCCAACGGCATCACCGCCCAGGGCGGCCTCATCGAGGAGGAGGAGGGCCCGCTCGGCTGGCACCTCCGTGCACAGGTCCCGGTCCAGCTCCCGGACGGCACCCAGGGCGTGCAGATGGTGCGGTTCGTCGGCTGCGACGGTCCGCGCTGGTTCCTGCGCGGTGTGATCTCCGGCCAGGCCGCGGTGCAGCCGGAGATGGCCGGGATCCTGGAGCAGGTCTTCCGTCAGACGGTCGTCGTGCGCGGCGAGACCCCGATGGCTCCGCGCGACCCGATCGTGCTGAAGCTTCCCGAGGACGCCCAGATGGTGGCCGACGGCGGCGGGGCGGCTGCCACCGCCGGCGAGGGCGAGAACCGCTTCGGCGGCACTTCGCTCGACCCGTTCGCCCGTGGCCCGGAGATCACCGAGGTCCGCTGATCCGGTCCCGATCGACCCTGATCGCCCCTGCCCGGGAGCCCGGGCAGGGGCGATTTGCATGTGGCGGTCCCGTCCCCGTACAGTTCCGGAGTCGCCACGGGAGACCGGGGCGGCAAAGCGGAAAGCAAATCCGATGAATGAAACTCCGGAAAACGGAGCGGAAAACATCTGATAAGCTTGAAACACGAAAGAACGAAAGCCCGGAGGGTCCGCTGGAAGGCGGTCCG
>NZ_JBHTRF010000097.1:0-27590 GCF_042796115.1 Kitasatospora sp. NPDC056446
GGACTTCCGAAGAAGTCCCGGGCAGCGGCGCATCCGTGTGCGGTCAGGCCGTCGGCTTGGGTTTGCGGGCGACGGTGGCTGCCAGGGCGGCGCAGAGGAGGGCGGCGAGGGCGGCGAAGCCGCTGACGGCGGGGAGCAGGCCGTAGGACTGGACCAGGGCGCCGACGATGACGATGGGCAGGGAGCTGCCGAGGTAGACGATCACCCAGAGGGCGGAGAGCTCCGAGCCCCGGCGTTCCGGGTTCATGGCGGCGACGGCGCTGGTGAACAGGGAGCGGAAGGCGACGCCCTGGCAGGCGCCGCCGAGGACGCTGCCGATGAAGAGCAGGGCCGGGGTGCCGGTGTACCCGGCGGCGACGACCAGGGCGAGGCCGGTGGCCAGGCCGGTCATGCCGAGGGCGATCACCAGGCGGTCGGAGGTCGGCGGGACGAGCAGCTGGGCCGTCGCGGAGGAGCCGAGCAGCAGGGCGGCCACGATGGCGCCGACCAGGTGGGAGTCGGTGTTCAGCAGGTTGGCGGCGAAGGCCGGGGCGAGGCTGAGGTAGACGCCGAACACCGCGTAGGAGACGAAGCCGGCCGTGGCGGCGAGCAGGAACTCGCGGCGGCCGGTGCGCGGCAGCCGCAGGCGCTGCGGGCGCAGGTGGGCCGGGGTGGTGATCCGGGGCGGGGAGGTCGGCGGGCGGTTGCGGCCGGGCATCCGGGGGTGGACGAGGGCCAGCGGCACGCAGAGCGCGAGGAGCGCGACGGCGTGCAGCAGGAACGGTGTCAGCAGCGGGTCGGAGCCGCCGGCCAGCAGGGCGCCGACGACCGGGCCGAGGGCGACGCCGCCGGCGGAACAGGCCAGGGTGATCTTGGCGGCCAGGGTCGGGTGGTCGGGCAGCAGGTCGCCGAGGGCGGCTCCGGCGGCGCCGGTGGACAGGCCGACGGCGATGCCCTGGACGGCGCGGCCGAGGGCGAGCTGCCAGAAGCTGCCGGCGGTGGCGAACACCGCGTCTCCGGCGGCGGCCAGGGCGACGGCGGGCAGGATCAGGGCGCGGCGGCCGAGGTGGTCGGACCAGTGGCCGACCACGGCCAGTACGGGGATCAGCGCGAACACGTAGATCGCGAAGAGGACGGTGGTGTCGAGCGGGGTGAGCGACAGCCGCTGCTGGAGGAGCGCGTAGATCGGCGTGGCCAGGTTGGCGCCGATCAGCATCAGCAGCAGGGCGGTGGCCACCAGGCCGACGCGGATGCCGCGCAGCGCGTTCCAGCGGCTGATCGCGGCGAGCTGGAGCTGGGCCCGTGGGGCGAGCTCCAGGGGAAGCAGGGCCTCCGACAGTCGGCGTCCGTCGAGCTGCGCGGTGCGCAGGCCGGAGCCGGCGGGGGAGAGGTCCGCCATGGCAGGGGTCTCCTGTGGCCGGGCACCACCGGGGTCGGCGGGGTGTGCCGGCGCGCCCGTCCGGAGGCGCTGTGGTGGTGGCCGCGGTGCGGGGCTCCCTGGTGGGGCGAGGTGAGCTGAAGAGGGCCCCTCCGTCCCGGGGTCGGGCGGAGGGCGAAGGGCTTCGTTGCCCCGGTGGCCCGCGCGGGGTGTGCGCGGTGCCAGATCGAAGGATAAGGGGTGGGCGCGCGGATGCGGCGCGCGCCCCTGCGCACGCCCCTTGCGGCCGGGCATCGGGGGTGCCCGGCCTATACGCTGAGGTGGTGAAACGGTACGCGGCGCTGTTGGGCGGACCGATGGCTGAGGGAGAGCGCACAACGATGGCCGGACGACGTCGCAAGAACACCGGTGCCCCCGCGGGAGAGGGCGCGGTCGAGGCGGTGCTGCCCGCCGACCTGGAGCTCCAGGACCTGTACGGGGCGTTCGCCGCGCACGGGCTGGACGATGAGGACCTGGACGACGCGGCGGTCCTGGTACCGCCGGTGAAGCTGCCGTCCGAGCAGGAGCTCGCGGAGCAGGCGAAGGCCGTCCCGATGTTCGGGTTCGCGCTGGCGCTGGCCCGCTGGGCCGCCCCGCACCGGACGGTGGACGAGTTCGGCGACCTGGTCCAGGAGGACCGGGCGCCGGCCGCGCGGCTGCTGGGCCTGGCCCCGGCCGGGGGCGAGGTGCCCGAGGAGGCCGAGGTCGAGGCGCTGCGGGCCTGGTCGCTGGCCTGCGACCTGGACCTGGTGGAGCTCGGCACGACCGCGGAGGGCGAGCACGTCGCCGTCCCGGGCCCGGACCTGGAGCCCGCCGAGCAGGGCGACCCGGAGACCGTCCTGGAGCTGTGGCTGACCGCCGCCGGGATCGTCCGGGAGCTGGCGGTGGAGGCGGACTCGCTCCCGGAGGAGTCCGCGGAGGCGGCCGGGGCGGAGGCCGGGGCCGGAGGGGCGGACGAGGAGGACGAGGACGCGCTCTCCGAGGTCGAGGAGGCCAGGGACGAGGCCGCCGAGCTGCTGGACGAGGCCTTGCAGGTGCTCTACGAGACCACCGCCTTTGCCGAGCCCGGCAACGAGACCGTGCCGCTGGGCGTGCTGGCCGCGCTGCTGGTGGTGCCGGAGGGCGAGGAGCCGAGCGAGGAGCTGCTGGGCGACATCACCGATGTGATGGTCGCACTGGACCCGATGCTGGGCGACCTGGCCGAGCTGGGCCTGCTGGAATACCGCCCGATCGACCCCGAGCTGTTCGACGAGGACGAGGGCGACGAGCCCGCCGTCGTCGGCGAGGAGCCGCTGGACGAGGAGGAGTCGGCCCGCTTCGGCCTGGTCCGGCTCACCCCGCTCGGCCAGTACGGCATCCGGCAGTGGCTGCTGGAGGACGGCTACGACGCGCCGCTGGTCGGCGAACTGGCCCAGGGCGACGCGGCCGAGCTGCTGCGCGGGCTGTGCGAGTCGGCCAACGTGCTGCCCGAGGAGGAGCTGCGGGTGTGGACCGCCGACCGGGAGCCGGTCGCGGCGGGTCGGGAGCTGCTCGCCGCCGCGCGGGGCGGGGACGCGTACGGGCCGCTGCGGCGGATGCTCTGCGTCTCCGCGCTCGACCTGCTGGGCCCCGGCGCCGAGCCGGCCGTCCGGGAGGTGCTGGACGACCCGGAGCTGGGCGGTGCGGCGCGCGCCTGGCTGACCGCGCAGGGCGCGACGGACGTGCCGGTGCCGCCCCGGGCGATGACGCTGTGGACGGTGGTCGACACCTTCGCCGCCCAGCTGCTGGACAACGGCGGTGACGCCGCGCTGCTGCGCGACCTGATCACTGACCTCCCGGCGAAGGGCGATCCGGCGACCTGGTTCGGCGAGCTGTGGCGGGTCGACCACCCGTACACGGCGGACGTCCTGGAGGCGATCGGGGAGCTGCACACGGACCGGGCGATGGCCAAGGAGGCGCGCAAGGCCGCCTTCAAGGCGCGCTCCAAGAAGTGAGCGGTCCGGGGAGCCGGGTGGCCCGGGAAAGCCGGGCCGCCTGAACCCCGGGTGACCGGACTTCGGGCGGCCGGACCCCGGGTGGCCCGAACCCCCCAGTGGTCCGGGCCGCTCCGGCGGGAACGGAGCGGCCCGGCTACGGAAGGTCCAGTGAGCCGCCCTCGGTGAACGGGAAGAACGGGTTGTGCGCCAGCTCCCAGAGGTGGCCGTCCGGGTCCTCGAAGTAGCCGGAGTAGCCGCCCCAGCTCGTCGGGACCGGCGGCTTGACCAGGACGGCGCCGGCCTCGACCGCCGCCGTCATCGCGGCGTCCACCAGCGCGGGGGACTCCAGGTTCACCGCGAGCGTGACGCCGCGGAAGGACGGCTCGCCGGTGGCGGGCACGCCCGCGTCGGCGGCCAGCTCCTCGGTGGGGAAGAGGCCGAGCACCGAGTCGGCGGTGCGGAACCAGACGATCTCCGGGCTGGAGGCGCTGGAGCGTCTCCAGCCGAGGTCCTCGTAGAAGCGGGTGCTGCGGTCGAGGTCGGCGACGCCGAGGGTGACGATGCTGATCCGGGCGGGGAAGTTACCCGGTGCCGTGGCGCTGTCCGTCGTGCTGCTCTGTGCTGTCATGCCGCCAGGTTAGGGAGGGCGGCTGACATCCGGGCGTCCTGACACGGTCACCGCCCCCGTCCGGCAGCGGAGCTGATGACCCGGCAGCTTCGGGCACGTAAGGTGGCGTCAGCGGTGCGGGCGCGAGGACTCGGGGGTGCGGCACAGGATGATGCGGGAGAGCGGCGGCAGGCACCAGGAGTGGAACACCGGGCCCTCGGACCCCGCCCCGGTCCCGGAGCCGCCCGGGCAGGAGGACCGTTTCGCGGACCAGGAGGACTTCTCCCGCCGGACCCTCGCCGCGGCCGACTTCCCGGTGTACGGCGTGGCCTCCGGGCCGGCCCGCACCGGCGAGGCGCTCGCCGCCTTCGAGACCTCGGGCGGGGAACTGCGCTGGGTCGAGGTGCAGTGCGGCGACTGGCGTTCGGCGGCCGGCCCGTACGTGACCGTGCGCACCTACCGGCCGGGAGCCGAGCGCTGCGAGCTGCTGCCCGAGCTGGAGGACGTGGTCGAGGACGAACGCGACCGCGTGTACGAGCAGTTGGGCGTCGACGAGGGCGACGGCCCGGGCCGGGTGCGGGCGCTGCGGGAGTGGATCACGGTGGACGGCGAGCCGTGCGCGCTGGAGGTGCACGAGGACCGTCCGGTGTCGCACCCCTGGACGCCGGCGGACGGACCGGGACCGGTGTGGGCCGGGCGGCTGCGGGTCGGCGGGCTGACCGTGACGGTGTGCGGGCGCGGGGTGGCCCCCGGCGGGGTGGAGCTCGGCGGGATCGGGGACTTCGAGCGCTACCTGCGCGGGCGCGGCGACCTGCTGCGCGACCTGGCCTCCCGGCAGGCCCGGTACGTCCCGGTCGAGGAGCGCGAACTGCCGCCCGCCGTAGGGCTGGAGGCGCACCGGGCACTGATCACGCAGAGCGTCGCGGAGACCGCCGCGATCGAGGCGCAGGTCCGGGCCGGACGCACGCCGAGGCTGCCGCGCGGGCTGCGCGGGGACGCCTGCGCGGTGCGCTGGGAGGCGGCGGTGCGCCAGCAGATGCGGCTGGCCACGGAGACCCGGGAGGAGGCCGCGACGGCGGTCACCACGATGGTCAACCACCTCAACCGGCTTTCCCAGCAGACGCATTGGCTGGTCGGCACGGCGGAGGGCGAAGCGGCCGTCGAGGAGGTGGTCCGGTACACGGTGTTCGCGAGCGAGGTGGCGAGCCTGCCGGCGCAGCGGGCCTGGGCGCAGCTGTGGCGGGACCGGCGGGGCGGCGGGGCGGGGGTCTGGGAGGAGCAGCGGTTGGCCGAGCAGCTGTGGCTGGCGGCCTGGGAGCAGTGGCGGGCCGCGCGGCGCTGACGGCCGTCCGGTGGGCCGGTCGGGGATCCGGCGGCCCTTTCTGGGCGCCGGGCGGGGGCGGAACTGACGGTGCGTTGGTAAAGCGCGGGTCATGCGTCGGTCATCAGTCGGCAAATGGCCGCCCGGATGTGAGGTGGGCGTCATGCCGGGTTCATCCGCCCGGCGGAGCCTGCTGGGCGTCGGCATCCCGCCCCGACGCCCCGCTCATCCCCTCAGGAGTTGCTGCCATGTCGCTGTCCCGCCGGGACTTCGTCAACCGTTCCACCCTCGTCGGGGCCGGCGTGCTGATCGCCGGCAGCGCCGAGGCCCTGGCCAGCGCCCCCGGTGCGATCGCCGCCCCGGCCGGTGGCGAGGCCCCCGTCGCCGCGACCCCCGGGACCAACTCGGCCGGCGGCACGGCCGTCGGCTACGGCCCGCTGGTGCCGGACGCGGCCGGGCTGCTGTCCCTGCCGAAGGGCTTCTCGTACAAGGTCCTGAACCGGGCCGGCGTCACCAAGCTGCGCACCGGTGAGTTCACCCCGAGCAACCACGACGGCACCTCCGCCTTCGAGGACGAGCGCGGCGGCAACTACATGGTCGTCAACCACGAGCTGTCCGGCGCCCGCGCCGGCTGGCCGCACCCGGTGCCGCTGACCGAGGGCCACGTCTACGACCCGGCCGCGGCCGGCGGCTGCACCATCGTGCACGCCAAGCGGGACGGCTCGGTCGAGCAGTGGGTCGGCATCGCCGGCACCGCCACCAACTGCGCGGGCGGCGTGACCCCGTGGGGCACCTGGCTGTCCGGCGAGGAGACCGAGGACAAGGCCGGCAAGAACGGCTTCACCAAGGACCACGGCTACGTCTTCGAGGTCGACCCCTTCGACGACGACTACAACCGTGACCCGCAGCCGGTCAAGGCCTTCGGCCGCTACGCCCACGAGGCCGTGGTCGTGGACCCGAAGCGCGGCCAGGTCTACCTGACCGAGGACGCCTCGAACCCGAACGGCCTGCTGTTCCGCTGGACCCCGCCGGCCGGCTTCAAGCACGGCCGCTACCAGCTGCGCAAGCTGGCCGCAGACGCCGGCGTGCTGGAGGCCTTCAAGGTCTTCGACGCGCAGGGCAAGTTCGTCGACGACCTCTCCCGCGCCACCAAGGTCGGCACCACCTACGGCGTGGACTGGGTCAAGGTCCAGGACCGCGACGCCCGGACCGTCTCGGTGCGCAAGCAGTTCAAGGAGGGCGAGGTCACCCGCGCCCGCAAGCTGGAGGGCATGTGGTGGGGTGACGGCGGCTTCTACTTCGTCTCCAGCTTCGCCCGCTCCGAGAGCCCGCTGCAGCACGACGGCCAGGTGTGGTTCTACAACCCGGCCCGCCGCACCATCACCCTGAAGGTCCTGCTGGGCGTCAACACCGACGTCTGGGGCGACCACGACAACTTCGACGGCCCGGACAACATCACCGTCTCGCCGTACGGCGGCATCGTGATCTGCGAGGACGGCGAGGGCGTCTCGCACCTGTTCGGCGCCACCGAGGACGGGCTGGTCTACCCGATCGCCCGCAACGAGCTGAACATCGGCACCGCCGACAAGCCCGAGTTCAGCGAGTTCACCGGGGTGACCTTCTCGGACGACGGCAAGACCCTGTTCGCCAACATCCAGGTCCCGGGCATCCAGCTGGCCATCACCGGCCCGTGGCGCCGGCTGAACGAGCACAAGCGCGGCCAGGGCTACGGCCAGTGAGCGCAGAGGTGTGAACGCAGGCCTGTGAAGCAGATTTGTGAACGCAGGTTTGTGAGCATGGGGGTGTGAGCTCAGGTTTGTGAGCTCGGGCCTGTGAGCGGAGCGGCTGCCCGCGGACCTAGTCGTCCGCGGGCAGCCGCAGTTGCAGCATCGCCAGCAGGCGCTGCTGCGGCTGGGCGAGGTCGATGCCGGTGAGCTGCTCGGCGCGGCGCACCCGGTAGCGCAGGGTGTTGGGGTGGATGTGCAGGGCGTCGGCGGCCACCCGGACCTCGCCGAGCGCGTCCAGCCAGGCCAGCACCGACTCGCCGAGCCGGGTGCCGTGCCGGCGGTCGTACGCGGTGAGCGCGGTGAGCCGGGGGTCGCGCAGGCCGGTGCGCTCCTGGAGCAGCGCGAGCATCTCGCTGACCAGCACCTCGGCCTGGACGTCGATCAGCGCCGCGACGTCCAGGTCCACGCCGCCGCGGCCCATCGCGTCCAGGATGCGGTCCGCCTGGGCGCGGGAGTCGGGCGCCTGGGCCAGGCCGTCGACGGTCGAGCCGATGGCGGCCCGCAGCGGGATGCCGAGGTGCTCGCGGGCGGCCGTGACCACCTCGGTGGCCCAGTCCCGCACGGTGGTCATCGGCAGGCCGGGCGGCAGTTCGGGCAGCAGCACGTACACCCGGGACTCGATCGGGGCGAGCAGCGCGGTGCGGTGCCGGGCGGCGGTGTGCACCGAGATCAGGCCGGTGACGTCGGAGCGGTGCAGCGCCTCGGTGGTGTGCGCGCCGTACGCCAGCACGGTGGCCGGGCGGCGCAGGTCCAGGCCGAGGTGGGTGGCGAGCGACTGGGGGCCGGTGGAGCCCTCCAGCAGGCCGGTGAGCAGGGTGCGGGTGAGCCGGACGTCGGCGGACAGCTCGCGGCGGCGGCGCACCAGCTGCGCGGCCGCGACCCGGGCCGCGCCGACCAGCGCCTGCTCGGCGAGCGGGGCCAGCGGCTGGGAGCCCTCCTGCACCCAGATGGTGCCGAGCGGCTGCGCCCCGGCCCGGATGCCGACGGCCAGCCGGCGGCGCAGGCCGAGCTCGGGGTGCGGTTCGACCGCGATCGGGGCGTCCGAGCTGCGCAGGTGCTGGAAGATGCCCCACTCGCGGAGCTTGGACAGGTACGGTTCCGGGCCCTGCCAGCCGAGGATGGAGAGCCGGCGCAGGTCGTCGACCTCGTCGGAGTCGGAGGAGCGGGAGTAGGCCAGCACCCGACTGGAGGTGTCCTCGATCGAGACGATGCCGTTGGTGAGCACGGCGACGGTCTGGGCGAGGGAGAAGAGGTCGCCGGCGTTGGGCTCGGGGGTGCCGGGCGCGTCCGGGGCGTCCGGGCCGGCGATGATCGCCCGGGCCAGTGAGTCGAGGTGTTCCCAGCGGGTCTCGCGGCGCACCGAGAGCAGGGCGACGCCCGCCTCGGTGGCGGCCTCGCGCAGCGCGTCGGCCTGGCCGGGGCCGTCCAGCTTCACCGCGACGGCGGCGGCGCCGGCCCGGCCCGCGGCGCGCAGGGCGGGCAGGGCGGCCCGGCCGCGGGCGCCGATCGCGAGGACGAGTTCGCCGGGGGCGGCGGTCGGCGGGTCCTCCGGGTCGAGGATCGCGACGTCGCGGACCGGGACGTCCAACCCCTGGGGGGCGGCCTGGAGTTCGACCAGGGGTTCGCCGAGCGACATCAGCAGCCGGCGGAGCGGCAGGCCGGGGGTGGTCACTCCGGGCCTCCTTCATCCGCTCGGACAACGGTGTGTGGTTGATTTTAGCCGGACGGACAGTGTTGGGGTCTGTCATTCCTAAATAGTTGACTCTGACTATTCAGAGATGGATAGTCGATACTGACCAAGAGATGAGGATGTCTCATGGCGAAGCGACGCAAGGTGTCGAACCCGCTGGCCCTCGCGGTCCTGGCCGAACTCCTGGCCGAGCCGTCGCACCCGTACGAGATGGGTCGCCGGCTCAAGGAGCACGCCAAGGACCGCAACATCAAGTACAACCGCAGCTCGCTGTACATGGTCGTGGAGCAGCTGCGGAAGGCCGGGTTCGTCTCCGAGCAGGAAACCGTCCGCGACACCCAGCGGCCCGAGCGCACCGTCTACGCCCTCACGGAGCAGGGCAGGACGGAGCTCTACGACTGGATGCGCGAACTCGTCGCCGAACCGCAGCACGAGTACCCCGCGTTCGGGGTCTCGCTGTCGCTGCTCATGGTGCTCCCCCCGGCCGAGTCCGTGGAGCTCCTGGGCCGGCGGCGGACCGCCCTGACCGCCGAGGTGGCGGGGATCCGGGCGACGCTGCGCAAGGCCACCGAGGAGGGCGTCGACTGGATCTTCCTGATCGAGGAGGAGTACCGGGTCGGCGGCCTGGAGGCCGAGATCGCCTTCGTCGAGCGCCTCGTCGCACAGCTCCAGGAGCCGGACTTCATCCGGACCTGGCAGGAACACTTCGGGAGTCTGCAATGAGTGCACCGCGTACGTCGAAGAAGGCCCTGGTCATCGGCGGCGGCATCGCCGGCCCGGTGACGGCGCTGGCGCTGCGCAGGGCCGGCGTCGACGCGGAGGTCTTCGAGGCCTACGGGACCTCCGCCGAAGGCATCGGCGGGACCTTCATGATCGCCCCCAACGGGCTCGGCGCGCTGGCCGTCGTCGGACTGGAGGCCGAGGTCGGCCGGATCGGCCAGCCGATCGGGCCGATGCTGATCGAGGACGGCAGGGGCGGCGTCCTGGCCGAGTTCGCCGGCCTCGCCGACCTGCCCCACGGGCGGGTGATGCGCCGCGCCGAGCTGTACGAGGTGCTGCAACGGCGGCTGCGGGAGGCCGGCATCGAGGTGCGGTACGGCAAACGGCTGACCGGCGCCGACGAGACCGCCGACGGCATCACCGCGCACTTCGCCGACGGCAGCAGCGCCACCGGCGACCTGCTGATCGGCGCCGACGGCACCGGCTCCACCGTCCGCACCCTGATCGACCCGGCCGCGCCCGCCGCCCGCTACACCGGCCTGCTCGGCGTCGGCGGCTACAGCCCCTACCGGCTCCCCGGCCGGGCCGGACGCGGCGAGACCATGCATTTCGCCAACGGCGCCCGGGCCTTCTTCGGCTACTGGGCCCTGCCCGACGGCGCCGGCACCGCCTGGTTCAGCAACATCCCGCAGCCCGAGCAGCTCACCGCCGAACAGGCCCGCGCCGTCGGCCGGGAGGGCTGGCTGCACCGCTGCCGCGAGCTGCACGCCGACGACCTGCCCGCCCGGGAGGTGCTGCGGGCGGCCGACGCCGGGACGGTCGAGACCTTCCCCCGGCTGGAGATCATGCCGTCCGTCCCGCACTGGTACCGCGGCCGGATGGTGCTGGTCGGGGACTCGGTGCACGCCCCGTCCAACAGCTCCGGCCAGGGCGTCTCGCTGGCCGTCGAGAGCGCCGTCGAACTCGCCCGCTGCCTGCGCGACCTGCCCGACCACACCGCCGCCTTCGCCGCCTACGAGGCGCTGCGCAGGCCCCGGGTCGAGAAGATCGCCGCCGACGCGGAGCGCACCAACAACCGGAAGTCCTCCGGGGCGGTCGGGCGGATGGTGTTCCGGTTGATCGCGCCGCTCGCGATGCGCACCTTCATGAGCCCGGAGAAGATGCTGCGGCCGGTCCACGGCTACCGGATCGACTGGGAGCGGCGCGCGGCCTGACCGTCCGGTGGCCCGGTGGCCCGGTGGCCCGGTGGCCCGGTGGCCCGGTGGGATGGGTGGGGCGGTGGGGCGGTGGGGTGGGTGGGACGGGTGGGACGGCAGGGGTGGGGGAGGCTGCCGGGGCCGGCGTGCGGGGCGGCCGTGACCGCGGCGTGACCTCCTTGGTCGGGGCGGACAACTCCGTACGGGGGAATTTAGCCGCCCGGCCAATCAAGTGGCCCCGCGGCCAGGAATAGCGTTCGTGCTGTGGCCGGCGTGCGACCCGCGCCGGCAATCCCCCCGCATTGAACGAAGGAGAGCGTGCGCTCTATGGACGCTGTGACCCAGGTCCCCGCGCCGGTGAACGAGCCGGTCCGCAGCTACGCCCCCGGGAGCCCGGAACGGGCCCGTCTGGAGGCCAAGCTGAAGGAGCTGGGCGGCCAGGAGCCGGTCCAGCTGACCATGACGATCAACGGTGAGCGCCGGATGGGCGCCGGCACCGAGATCCACGTCGTCCAGCCGCACAACCACGCGGCGAGGCTCGGCACCCTGCGCAACGCCACCCAGGCCGACGCGCAGGACGCCATCGACACTGCCCTGGCCGCTGCTCCGGCCTGGCAGGCGCTCTCCTTCGACTCCCGCGCCGCGATCTTCCTCAAGGCCGCCGACCTGCTGGCCGGCCCCTGGCGCGAGACGCTGGCCGCCGCCACCATGCTCGGCCAGTCGAAGACGGCCCAGCAGGCCGAGATCGACACCCCCTGCGAGCTGGTCGACTTCCTGCGCTTCAACGTGCACTTCGCCCGCCAGATCATGGCCGAGCAGCCGATCTCCTCGGACGGCGTGTGGAACCGCAGCGACCACCGCCCGCTGGAGGGCTTCGTCTACGCGATCACCCCGTTCAACTTCACCGCGATCGCCGGCAACCTGCCGACCGCGCCCGCGCTGATGGGCAACGTGGTGCTCTGGAAGCCGTCCCCGACCCAGCAGTTCTCCGCGCACCTGCTGATGCAGCTGCTGGAGGAGGCCGGCCTGCCCAAGGGCGTCATCAACATGGTCACCGGCGACGGCCTGGCCGTCTCCGAGGTCGCGCTCAAGCACCCGGCGCTGGCCGGCATCCACTTCACCGGCTCCACCGCCACTTTCCAGCACCTGTGGCGCGAGGTCGGCACCAACATCGCCGGCTACCGCACCTACCCGCGGATCGTCGGCGAGACCGGCGGCAAGGACTTCCTGGTCGCCCACCCGTCGGCGGACCCGAAGGTCCTGAAGACCGCCATGACCCGCGGCGCCTTCGAGTTCCAGGGCCAGAAGTGCTCGGCGCTCTCCCGTGCCTACGTCCCCGCGTCGCTGTGGGCCGGGCTGAAGGACGAGTTCGCCGCCGAGGTCGACGGCCTCACCATGGGCGACGTCTCCGACCTGTCGAACTTCATGTCGGCCGTCATCGACGAGCGCGCCTTCGCCAAGAACAAGGCCGCCATCGACCGCGCCCAGGCGGACTCCTCCGTGGAGGTCCTCGCCGGCGGCACCTACGACGACTCCGTCGGCTACTTCGTCCGCCCGACCGTCCTGGTCTGCCAGGACCCGGCGAGCGAGTACTTCAAGGACGAGTACTTCGGCCCGATCCTGGCCGTGTACGTCTACGAGGACGAGAAGTACGACGAGATGCTGGCCCAGATGGAGTCGGCGTCCGCCTACGGCCTGACCGGCGCGATCATCGCCCAGGACCGCGCGGCGGCCCAGGACGCGATGCAGAAGCTGCGCTTCGCGGCCGGCAACTTCTACATCAACGACAAGCCGACCGGCGCCGTCGTCGGCCAGCAGCCCTTCGGCGGCGGCCGGGCCTCCGGCACCAACGACAAGGCCGGCGCCAAGCAGAACCTGACGCGCTGGACGTCGACCCGCTCGGTCAAGGAGACCTTCGTCCCGCCGACCGACTACCGCTACCCGCACATGGGCTGACCAGCCCCTCCGACCACCCGGCTCCCCAGTAGCCACCGGTCACCCGCGACGCCCGGCCCCGCAGCCGGGCGTCGCCCCGCCGGGACGGCGGCCCGCCCGCCGGCCGTCCACCGCCACCCCTTCGTGGGACGGCTGCGCGCGGCGTCCTGACGCCGCCGTCCCGGCCCTTCTGCCACCCTTGGAAACACCAGCTCCAGGAGTTCACGATGCTCCGTTCCGCCCTTCTCGCGGCCTCCCGGTCCCCGCAGGTCCGCACCGTGGTCGAGAAGTTCCCCCCGACCCACGCGATAGTCGACCGCTTCGTCGCCGGCGAAGCCCTCGACGACGCGGTCACCGCCTGCGACGACCTGGTCGCCACCGGCCGCAAGGTCACCCTGGACCACCTCGGCGAGGACACCAAGGACGCCGCCCAGGCCGCCGGCACCGCCGAGGCCTACGAGCACCTGCTCAAGGCCCTCAAGGAGACCGGCCTGGCGGCCGGCTCCGAGGTGTCGGTCAAGCTGTCGGCCGTCGGCCAGTTCCTCCCGGTGGACGGCGAGAAGATCGCGCTGGAGAACGCCCGCCGCATCTGCGCGGCCGCCGCCGACGCGGGCACCACGGTGACCCTCGACATGGAGGACCACACCACCACCGACTCCACCCTCGCCATCGCCCGCGAGCTGCGGACGGACTTCCCCTGGCTGGGCGTCGTCCTCCAGGCCTACCTGCGCCGCACCGAGGCCGACTGCCGCGAGTTCTCCGGCCCCGGCTCCCGCGTGCGCCTGTGCAAGGGCGCCTACAAGGAGCCCGAGTCGGTCGCCTTCCAGGGCAAGCACGAGGTCGACCTCGCGTACGTCCGCGCGCTGAAGATCCTGATGGCGGGCGAGGGCTACCCGATGATCGCCTCGCACGACCCCAACATGATCAAGATCGCCGGCCAGCTGGCCCAGTGGAACGGCCGCAAGCGGGACTCCTTCGAGTACCAGATGCTGTTCGGCATCCGCCCCGAGGAGCAGCTGCGCCTCGCCGGCGAGGGCAACACGATGCGGGTGTACCTCCCGTACGGCCAGGAGTGGTACGGCTACTTCATGCGCCGCCTCGCCGAGCGCCCGGCCAACCTGACCTTCTTCCTGCGCGCCATGGCCACCCGCGGCTGACCCGGCGCCCCACAGCCACGGCCCGCACCCCTGACGGGGGGTGCGGGCCGTCGTGCGTACTCAGAGGAACGGTTTGGTGTCGAGCTCGAACCCGAACGGCGCGGGGAGGGCGAGCGGCTCGCCGAAGGCCGCCAGATGGACCTCCGTGTACTCCTCGCGGTGCGGTTTGCCGTAGAGGCTGACCTGGGACTTCTCGCGATCGACGAGGAGGTACAGCGGGATGCCGGCCCGCGCGTAGCAGTGGGGCTTGGTGATGCGGTCCTGGTCCGGCTTGGTCGAGGTGATCTCGGCGACCATGGCCACACCGTCCGGCTCCATCCAGGACGGTGCGCCGCGGAACAGGCGGAGCTCCTCGGGGGCGAACGTGGCGTCGGGGGTGACGTGGTTCTTCGGGCAGAGGCCGCCGCTCACGAGGCGGAGACCCTTACCGCCCGAAATGCTCATGTCGGTCTCGGAGTGCCGGATCACCTGCTTGAGCAGGTGGTTGATGTGGTCCTCGTGATCGCCGTCCGGCGGTGGTGCCACGGTGATCTCTCCCTCGATGAGTTCGGCTCGGAAGCCTTCGGGGGAGTGCAGGCTCAGGAAGCTCTCCAGCAGGATGTCGGCCTGCGACGGGGAGTCCGTGATCGGTTGCTCATGCGCCACAGCACTCATGATGCCCCTCCTTCAGATGGGCGTCACGCTATTCGCCGCTGGGCCGGGTTGTGCGGTGCACGGTGGACTTCACCCGATGGTGTGGGTTTGGGGCCCGGCATAGGATCCCGTGCTGGTGATCGACAACGGCGGACGGACCTGCGGCGGGTCGGCGGGGCGATCGAGGAGTAGGACCCGTTGGCGGCGGGTCCCCTACAGCGGGCGGTACATGACGTGCAGGCCGACGTAGCCGTCGACCGGGTGGTGGAAGGCCTCGGGGACGGTGCCGACGATCTCGAAGCCGAGCGACTCGTAGAGCTTCACGGCGTTCCGGTTGGCGGCGACCACCGCGTTGTACTGCATGGCGCGGAAGCCGGACCGGCGGGCCCAGTCGAGGGTGTACTCGACCAGGGCCCGCCCGATGCCCCGGCCGTGGTGGGCCGGGTCGACCATGTAGCTTGCGCTGGCGACGTGCCCGCCGTTGCCCGGGCGGTTCCGGTTCATGTTGGCGGTGCCGACGATCCGTCCGTCGTCGTCCACCGCGACCACCGTGCGGTTGGGGGCGGCGAGCAGCCACCATTCCCGGCCCAGCTCGGAGGGCATGTCGAGGGGGTAGGGGAAGGTCTCGCCGGCGGCGACGATGGCCCGGAAGAAGGGCCAGATGGCCGGCCAGTCCTCGGGGGTGGCTTCACGGATCTGCATCCGCACAGGATGATCGCCGGACGGCCCGGCGGGCCACCGGTTTTCGGGGCCGCTGGTTGTCCGGGGTGCCGGGTCTCCGGCCCGCCGGGTGCGGGTCAGCCGCCGAGGACGGCGTCCTCGACCAGGGCCGCGGTGTTGGCCTGGCCCCGCGCGTTCGGGTGCACCACCGCGTACTTCAGCGGGAGGAGGCTGGTCAGCACGCCGTCGACCCAGTGGTCGGTGTCGCAGACGCCGTGGCCGGCCGTGGCGGGGTAGAGGTCCACGAAGGTGTCGCCGTGGGCGGCGGTGTCCCGGGCGATGACCGCGTTGAGCGGCTCCAGGACGGCCGTCCGGGCCCAGGCGAGGTCCCCGCCGGTGAAGGTGGCGAACTGGAGCAGGTCGCCGTACCGGCAGAGGCCGGTGTCCTCGGGGACGAGGTGGGGGTAGCCGACGGTGACGACCCTGGCGGCCGGGGCCTTGGCGTGCACTGCGGTGAGCATCCGGTCGTAGTTCGTCCGGAGCCGGTCGAGGCGGTCGGGCAGGCTCGCGTCGTACTTGTCCTTGCAGGGTGTGCCCTGGCCGAGGGTGGCGGCGCCGAGCTCGATGCAGTTCTTGAGGATGTCGGCGAAGCCGAGGTCGTTGCCGCCGATCCCGATGGTGACCAGGTCGGTGGCCGGGCCGACGGCGTCCAGCTGTACCGGGACGGGCGGGTAGGGCGCGTCGGGGTCGGAGCCGAGTGGCGGGAGCGGGCGGCCGAGCGGCGAGAGCCCGGTCGCGTAGACGTTCTCGGTGGTGGCGCCGCTGCAGCTGACGTTGCCCAGGTCGACCAGGGAGCCGAGGTCCCGGCGGATGATCTCGGGGTAGGACAGGACGGTCCGGGCGCAGCCGTCGCGGGGTTCGGTCAGGTCGCCGGTGGCCTCGATGATGCCCGCCGTGTAGGAGTCGCCGGTGGCGACCCAGTTCACCGGCCGGGTGCGGGTGGACGGCCGGGCGGCGGTCTGGGCGGTGGCCTGGGCGGTGGTGGGGGTGGTCAGCCCGGCGGCGAGCACCACGGCGGTGCCGGCGACGGCGAGGCGGGACAGGAAGCGGGGCACGGTCTCTCCTCAGTGCGTGCAGGGGAGAGTGCGAATCACCCCCCTGAGAGTCAATCGAGTCGGTGCGTGGACGACTTGATGCCTCAGGAGGGTGAATTCACAGGCGTTTCCGTGATGCCGGGGGCGTCCTGTGCCGGGTCAGAGCAGCGCGGCGGCGGGCTCGATCATCGCGCGGGCGGTCTTGCCGTCGACGTACTCGCCGAGCGCCGTCATCTCCCACTCGCCGCCCGGGCGGCGGACCAGCTTGCACATCACCACGCCGGTGCGCGGCTCGGAGTGGGTGAGGTCGAAGCGGACCAGTTCCTCGCCCGTACGGTCGTCCAGCAGGCGGCAGTAGGCGTCCCGGACGTCGGTGAACTTCTGGCCGGAGAAGGAGTTGACGACGAAGACCAGTCCGTGGACCTCGGCCGGCACGCCCTCCAGGTGGACGGTGATCACCTCGTCGTCGCCGCCCGCGCCGCCGACCAGGTTGTCGCCGGAGTGGGCGATCGCGCCCTTGAAGATGGTCAGCTTCATGAACCAGGCCGTCTCCAGGCGCTTGTGGCGGGCGTCGAAGGCCAGGCAGGAGGCGTCCAGGTCGATGTCGCGGCCGCGGGCGGCGGACTTCCAGCCGAGGGCCATCCGGATCGAGGAGAGGAAGGGGCGGCCGTTCTTGACGAGGGAGACGGAGCTGCCCTTGACCAGGTTGACCCGGCCCTTGTCCAGGGTGACCTTGGCGGGAGCGGCCCCGGGAGCGGCGGGAGCGGCCGGGGGAGCGGGGGGTGCCGGGGGCATCGGGTGCGAGCCGGTGGCGAGGGCGATCCGCGGGTCGACCGGGGGCGCGGCGGGCGCGGGCGGGGCGGCGGGAGGCGCGGGCGGGGCGGCCGGCGGGAACGGGAGCTGGAGGGTCGCGTCGGCGGGTGCGGGTGCGGGTGCGGGTGCGGGTGCGGGTGCGGCGACGGGGGCCGGGGTGGCCGGGGCGGCCGGTGCGGACTGGGCGGCCGGGGTGTCGTCGACGGTCACGCCGAAGTCGGTGGCGATGCCCGCGAGGCCGTCGGCGTAGCCCTGGCCGACCGCGCGCACCTTCCAGGCGCCGTTGCGCAGGTAGACCTCGACCACGATGAGCGCGGTCTCCAGGCCCAGCCGGGGCGGGGTGAAGGTGGCCAGGACCTCGCCGCTGTCGGCGTCGCGGACGGTCGCGGTGGGCTCGATCCCGGCGAAGGTGGAGGCCTGGTCGGCGGGGCTGGCGGTGACCACGATCTTGGTGATGTCGGCGGGGACGGACCGGGTGTCGACCGTGATCGCGTCGGGGGTGCCGGCGGTGGCCGGGCGGTGGCTGACGCCGGGGCCGTGCGGGGCGTTGAAGAAGACGAAGTCGGCGTCCGAGCGGACCTTCCCGGCGTCGGTCAGCAGCAGGCCGGAGACGTCCAGCGCCTTGGGTGCGGTGACCTCGACGGTCACCCGCGCGGCGGTCAGCGGTGCGTTGCCGCCTTGGGTCAGGACGGTGGGCACGGACTCCTCCTCGGGTGCGGGACGACGGCCCCGGACGAGGACCGTTGGGGGCGTCCGGCCGGGTGTGCCCACAGTAACGAACGAGGGTGCGGGGATGCGCCCGTCGGGGCAGCTCAGCTGTCGGATCGTCGGACTGTCGGGACATTGTCACGACGGACGGCCGGAGCTGCGACGGCCGGAGCCGCGATGGTCTGCCGGGCCGGCAGGGCCCGGCCCGGGCCGTCAGCGGGGCGCGGGGCCCTTCGGGCCGGCCGGGACTCCGGGGGCCTGCGGGGTGCCGGGGGCGAGGGGCACGGCGGGCGGCGCGACGGGGGCGGGGGCGGGTGCCGGAGCGGGCCCGAAGCCGCCGAGCGCGGCGACCGCGCGGGGGTGGTCGAGGGCGAACGCGGCGGCGCTCCAACTCTCCGCCGGGGCCGACTTGCGCAGCGCGGACGGGTCCACGGCCGGGCGGGCTCCGCGCACGCCGAAGGTGTAGCGGCCGGGCGGGACGTCGGTGCCGGGCGGGGTGGTGAAGCGGTAGACCAGGGTGCCGCGCTCCTGTTGGGCGGTGACCACCGCGCCCGGCAGGTCGGTCCAGGCGGTGCCGGTGCCCGCCGCCGAGTCGCCCGGGACGAGCCGGAACTCGGTCTGCAGCGCGGTGACGGGCTCGGTCACGGTGAGGCCGAGTTCGTGCCGCAGGCCGTCGCGGCCGAGCGGGGCGACCAGGGAGGCGCCGGACAGGGCGTGGTCCGCGGCAGGGTCCGAGCCGGGGTCCGAGCCGGGGTCCGAGCCGGGGTCCGTCCCGGTGCCGGGCGGGCCGGGGTCGGGGGCGTCGGGACCGGTCGGGCCCGGAGCGCTCGGGCCGCCGGGGCCGGGTGCGCCGCTGCCGTCGCCGGGGGCGCTGCCGACCGGCGGGGGCCCGGGCCGGGCGGCAGTGGGGGGCTTCGGGGCGGGGGCGTTCGGCGACTGGCCGGAGGAGGGCTGCCCGGACGAGGCCTGGTCGGGCTGTCCGGCGCCCGCAGACGGCGGGGTCGGGGCGGGCGAGGCGCCGCCCGGGGCCGACGCGTCCGCGTCCGTGCCGGTGAGCTGGGTGCCGAAGAGCTGCGGGTCGCGCCCGGTGGCGGCCTGACCGCCGGTCGGGCCCGGGTGTGCCGAGCGGTCGGCGGGCGGGGCGGCCGAGGCCGGTGCCGCCCCCGAGGGGTGGGTCGAGGGGTGCGTGGACGGGTGTGCCGGGGTCCGGGCGCCGGACGGGCCGTCGGAGGCCGGGGTGGCGGTCGCGGTCTGCGCGGCGGCGGCGTCGGCCTGGTCGGTGGCGCCGGGGGTGGGCGGCGGGGTGGAGCCGACCCGGGCGACACCGGCCCGACGGCCCACTCCCTGCTGCTCGTTGAGCAGGAGGGTGGTGGCGATGCTGATGCCGACGACGGTGGACATGGCCATCGCGGCACCGGAGAAGCGCAGGGTGGGCAGTCGGAACCGGCCGCCGAACGGGCGCGGCCGCCCGTGCCGGCCGTGCCGCTCGGGCTCGTGCCACACGTCCCGCGCGGTGTCCTCGCGCACAGCCACCGGACCCCTCCCTCCCCGAAAGCCGCCGTCGCGTCGCCGTATTCTCCCACGCGCCGCCCCGGGCCCGGTTCCGGCCGCCGAGGGCCGTTCCGCCGCGGGCCCGCGCCGGGGAGGGGGAGAGCGTACCAGCGGGCGGTCACCCCGTGGACGGCTTCCATCCATTTCGTGGACATCCGTTCGATGTACGGAAGTTGACGTTCCGTCCGACAAGCACGGTTCGGGTCGGTTGCCCCGGACAGAGGCTATTGCAACCCCCTTGCAACCCTTGCCCGTCCGGCACGCGGTGGCGCACGCTGAGCACATCCCACGCCGTCCCGGAGAGACCGTCATGCCGCCCGACCCGCTGTCCGCAGCCTCAAGTGCACCCCTCGCCGCCACCCCCACGGGCGGCGATGGGGACGGCTCCACCGCCGCTCCGGCGGCGGTGGAGGAGGTGCTGACCCTGCGGATCTCGCTGGGCGAGGAGGTGGTCGGCGAGGTGCGCACCCGCTTCCGGTTCGACGCCGCCCGCCCGTACGAGGTGCTGCTGACGTTCCACCTGGGCCGGCCGGACGAGGCCGACTGGGTGTTCTCGCGCGAACTGCTGCGCGACGGCCTGCGCACGTTGAGCGGCCAGGGCGACGTCAAACTGTGGCCGGCCTACTGCCCGTGCCACGGCTCGACGTTGCACCTGGCACTCGAATCCCCGCACGGCAGCGCCCTGCTGGAGGCCTCCAAGCCCCGGGTGCAGGCCTGGCTGGACCGGACCTACGCGCTGGTCTCCGAGCAGCGGGAACGCGAGTGCGGGCCCACCGACGCCGAGCTGGCCGAACTGCTCGCGAACGGCTGAGCCGGGCCGCCGCGCGACGGCCCGGAAAACGCCCGGCCGCCCGGCCGCCCGGTCGGACGGTTCAGACGGTCAGACGGCCGGATGGTCGGTCTCAGCGGCCGAGCGCGGCATCCCCGGGCGGGCGCGGTGGCGGCACGGACGCCGGGCCGGGCAGCCGGGCCGTCCCGGTCGCCAGCGCCGCCCGCAGCCGCCGGACGGCCGGGGCCGAGGAGGCGGGCAGCAGGTCGTACGGGTCCTCCGGCCCGTCCACGGTGACCAGCACCGACTCGGCGATCCGGTACGGCCGGTGGGCCAGCAGCCCGCCCAGGTAGCGGCGCAGCCGGGACAGCTCGGCGCGGACCGTCACCGTCCGGCCCGCGTCGCCGAACAGCGCCCCGGCGAGCTGGGCGGCGGTGCTGCCCTCGCGCGCGGTGGCGAGGAGGAGCAGCAGTTCGGCGTGGCGCGGGCTGAGCGGGTGGGACCAGCTGCCGGCCGCGCCGCTGACGGACAGCTCCGGGCGGTCCGGTCGGCGCAGGTCGAGCCTGAGCCGGGCGCCTTCGGCCTGTTCGGCGGTCACGGTGCCCGAGCCGTCCTCGTCGGGCGGACGGACCGGGCGCACCAGCCAGCCGTCGGCCAGCGGTTCCAGCACGCATTCGCCGAGGCCGGGCACCCAGTGCACGGCCGCCGGGGACCAGCCCTCGCTGGGCACCCGCAGCCGGTTGGGCGGCGGCAGCCCGGCGGCGGCGGCGGTCCAGCCGGCCGCGTCCACCACCAGGGCCGGGCCGCCGACCCGGGCGAGCAGCGGGGCGGCCAGGGTGCGCAGCTGGTGCAGTGCCTCCAGCCGGTGGGCGCGCAGCTCGGTCTCGGCGAGCCGGGCGGCGGTGGCGGTGAGCTGGAGGAGGTACGGGCGGATGCTGTGCGCCGGGCCGCTCAGGTTGACGGCGCCGACCAGTTGCCCGGTGCCGGGGTCGTGCACGGGCGCGGCCACGCAGGTCCAGGAGTGGTGGCTGCGCAGGTAGTGCTCGGCGGAGTGGACGTGCATCGGGCGCCGGGCACGCAGGGCGACGGCGATGCCGTTGGTGCCGACGGTCTCCTCGGTCCAGCGGGCGCCGGTGATGAAGCCGATCCGGTCGGCGCTGCGGCGCAGGCCGCGTTCGCCCTCCTGCCAGAGGACGTGGCCGTCGGCGTCGGCGACGGCGAGGATCAGCGGGACCGCGTCGGTGGGTTCGATCAGGGTCTGGCGCAGGACGGGCATGATCGAGTCGAGCCCGCTGGAGCGGCGGCGCCGTTCGAGCTCGGCCGGGCCGAGCAGGGTGGTGGTGGCCCCGGTGTCGGGGTCGAGGCCGAGGCGGCGCAGCCGGGCCCAGGAGTCGCCGATCTCGGGGCGGGGTTCGAGCAGGCCGGGGGCGCCGGGCTCCTCGGGGGAGGCGACGGTCAGTTCCCGGGCGGCGGCGTCGGCGAGGGTGCGGTCGTGGACCTTGGCCAGTTCGGCCGCGGTCGGCGGGGTGCGGCGCTCTGGTCGTCGGGACTGCCGTCCGGTCTGCCGCACTCGTTCCGCTCCTCGCCGCCGTTCGAGGTCACGCCGGGGCCGACGCGCTGACGAAAGAGTACGGGGGCGGTGGGCCCGGGGGGACGGGGTCTGCCAAGTCGGCATACCGGACGGTACGAAAGGGCGGCTCCGGGCGCGGGCCCCGGCGTGGAGCGCGGCGCGGGCCCGGGTGCGGACCCGGGCCCGGGCGTCGTCAGCGCTCCGCTCCCACCCCGTGCTGGGCGGCCTCGACGGTGTGGTGCAGGTCCGCGGTGGCCTCCAGGGTGGCGCCGGTGCTCAGGGCCAGGCAGACGCCCAGGGCCAGGGCGACGGCCCGCAGCCCGGTGCCGGGGGCGGCGGCCGGGCGGGGCTGGAGCAGGGCGGCGACCCGGCGCGGGACCGGGCCGGAGTGGGCGGCGGGGGCCAGCCGGGGCCGGGCGGGCCAGGGGTCGCGGTTCGCGGCGAGGGCGGCCCGGCCGACCGCGCGGGCGGTCACGGCGCGGTCGCCGACCCGGGCCGCCGCCACCTCGTCGGCCCAGCGCTCCAGGTGGTACCCGAGGGGCGCCCGCAGCGGGCGGAGCGCCGGGTGGATGCCGGCGGCGTGTTCGGCGAGGGCCAGAAAGACGTGGTGGCGGGCGGCCAGGTGGGCCCGTTCGTGGGCGAGCAGGGCGGAGCGCTCGGGTCCGCTGAGGGCGCGCAGCATGCCGGCGGTGACCACGATCCGGCCGGGTTCGCCCGGTCGGCCGGGGCGGCCCAGGCGGCCGGGCAGGGCGAAGGCGTCGGCGCGCTCGTCGTCCAGGACGGCGAGCGGGGGTTCGGCGGGGCGCAGCAGGGCCCGGACGCTCCTGAGCGGTGAGGCGGCGGCTCGCGGCAGGGCCCCGAGCGGGGACCGGGCGAGCCGGAGCAGGGCGCCGAAGCGCTCCGGGGTGCGCGCCCGGCGCACGGGGGCGCGCCGGGGGCGCGTGTCCGGATGCTGGTCGGCGGCCGGGAGGGAGGCCCGGGCGGTGCGCAGTTCCCGTCGTCGGCGGCGGCCCGTGCGCACCGCGAGCGCGGCCAGCGCGGCGAGCGCCAGGGTGGCGGCGACGGCCGCGAACGGGGCGTCCGGCGCGGCCGTGGTGAGCCAGGGCAGCGAGAGGTGGCCGAGGGCGGCGACCGGCGGCAGTTGGAGCAGCCCGGCGGCGGCGATCAGGCCGAGCGAGCCCAGGGTGCCGCCGGCCAGGACGACGGCGCTGCCGGCCAGCATCCAGGCGGCGGCCCGCGGCGACAGCGCCTCGGCGAGGCGGCGGGCCAGCGGGGCGGCCAGGAAGGGCAGCAGCAGCGGGACCCAGACGCTGAGCATCATCGGTCGGCCGCCCCCTGTCCGCCGGTGCCGGGGTAGCCGCCCGGGTAGGCCGCGCCGGGGTGGCCGGTGCCGTCGCCGAGCAGGTCGCGCAGCAGTTGCTCGTCCTCGGCGGAGAGGTCGGAGACGAAGCGGGCCAGCACGGTGGAGCGGTCGGCCTCGCGGCCCAGCTCGGTGTGCATCCGGCGGGCGGCGAGGCCCGCGGTGTCCTGGACGGTCGGGGTGTAGGCGTACGCCCGGCCGGCCCGGGTGCGCTCGACGGTCCCCTTGTCGTGCAGCCGGGCCAGGATCGTCGCGATCGTGGTGCGGGCGAGGTCCCCGCCGAGCGCCGCCTGGACGTCCTGCGGCGTCAGCGGCTGCCTGGCCGACCAGAGCGCGGCCAGCACCTCGGCCTCCAGCTCTCCGGCGGGCCGGCGGGCGGACGGTACGTCGGACATGGCGGCGCTTCCTCCAAGTTTCGTCTACAGTCGTGTAGACCGTCTACGACACTGTAGACGGTCGGGGCGGCTCCTGCCGTGAACCGCCTCCAACGTACGGGAGGTCCGTAGGCCTTGCTCCAGTTCCCCGTCGATCCGGTCGTTCACCTCGCGGTGAACCCGCTGGACGCGTCCTCACTGCTCGCGGCGTTCGGCGCGCTCGGCATCGCCGTGGTGCTGTTCGCCGAGACCGGACTGCTGGTCGGCTTCTTCCTGCCCGGCGACTCGCTGCTGTTCACCGCCGGACTGCTCTGCGTGCCCGGCGCGACCAAGGGCCCGCAGCTGGAACTGTGGCAGGTGCTGCCCGCGGCCCTGGCCGGGGCCCTGGTCGGAGCCCAGGTCGGCTACCTGATCGGCCGGCGCGGCGGGCGGGCGCTGCTGCGCCGCACCCGGCGCAAGAGCCTGTTGCAGGGCGTGCAGCGGGCCGAGGAACTGCTGGCCAAGTACGGCCACGGCAAGGCGATCGTGCTCGCCCGGTTCATCCCGGTGGTCCGAACGGTGCTGAATCCGCTGTGCGGCGTGCTCGAAGTGCCGGTCCGCTCGTTCACCCTGTGGCAGGTCCTCGGCGGCGCCGTGTGGACGGTCGGCGTGGTGCTCGCCGGGTACGCGCTCGGGGCGTCGGTTCCCGGGATCGACGGATACCTGCTCCCGATCATCGGTCTGGTAGTAGTTGTCTCCGTGTTCCCCATTGTTCTCGAACTGTTCCGCGCCCGTAAGGCGCCACGTCACGGAGGTGACGCGTGATGTCCTCTCGGGCCCTGGCCGTCTACGACGGCAGCGGCATCGACGGCGGCCTCTACACCCGGGTCAACGGGTGGGCGCAGTCGGCCCCGCACTGGCTGGACGAACTGATCAAGGTCTGGTCGGCCCTCGGCCTCGGACTCTTCGCGGTCTTCATGCTCTGGGCCTGGTGGCGGGCGCGCGGCGCGGACTCCGCCGTGATGGCCAGGGTGCTGGCCTCACCGCTGATCGTGGTCGTCGCGTACGTCGTCAACTCGGTGTTCAAGGGCATGGTGGAGGAGCTCCGGCCCTGCGCGCAGATCCCCGGCAGCGTCTCGCTGGAGACCTGCCCGGGCACCGGGGACTGGTCCTTCCCGAGCAACCACTCGGTGATCGCCTTCGCCGCCGCGGCCGCGCTCTGGTTCGTCAACCGGCGGCTCGGCTGGGTGGCCGGCCTGTTCGCGGTGCTGATGGCCGCCTCCCGGGTCTGGGTCGGCGTGCACTACCCGCACGACGTGGCGGTGGGCGCCCTGGTCGGCCTGCTGGTCGCGGTGGCGCTGGCGCCGCTCGCCGGGCGCTGCGGGCCGCTGGTGGACCGGATGCGGTCCGGTGCGCTGCGGCCGCTGCTCGGGCCCGGCGAGCCGCCGGCCGTGAGCCGCGGGTACGCGGCGTCCGGGGCGCAGCGGTACTGACCGCGGCGGTACTGCCGCAGCGGATCCGCCCGGTCCGCCCGGTCCGCCGGGTCTGCCGGGTCTGCCGGGTCCGCCGATCCGGCCGAATCCGCTGAATCGGCCGATCCCGCTGATTCCGCTGATTCCACCGATCCCGCCACCCTTGTTCGGCCGGGGCGTCGGGTAGAGCATGTGAGCCGGGTGCGGGGCCTCCTCGGGGGCCCCCGCCCGGCTCAGTCGTGCTCGGGGCGCGAGAGCGCCGGGCGTGCCAGTGGAGGGAGTGCCGAATGCCGTACAGACTCGACATCGAGCAGGGGGACTGGCCGGGGGACCTGCTGCACAAGGGCGTCGAGGGCCTGCTCGCGGAGGCCATGGTGCTCACCCTCGCCACCGCCGGCCACGAGCACGGACCGCACGCCAACCTGGCCTTCTTCGCGTACGACGAGGACCTGGTCCTGTACTTCGTCAGCGAGCGCTCCACCCGGCACAGCCACCACCTCGCCGAGGAGGCCCGGGCCGCCGCCACCGTGTTCCTGCCGCCGCCGGTCTTCGGCGAGCAGCTGCGCGGGCTGCAGCTGACCGGCAGCGCGAGCGAGGCCTGGGGGCGGCAGGCGGAGGCGGCGCTGGCCGCCTACCAGGGGCGGTACCCGTCCTTCGCGCAGGACGAGGACGTCCGGCGGCAGTTCCTCACCGGGGGCGGGGCGGCGGCGCTGTACCGGTTCCAGGTGGAGGAGCTGACGGCGGTGGACGAGCCCAACTTCGGGCGGCGCAACTACCTGCGGGCCCGGGTGGTGCGCTCCTAGGGTCGGCTCGGGGGCGGGTCGGTGGCCCGGGGTCGGGCTGGTGGCCGGTGGCCCGGGCGACGGAACGTACTGCCGGGTTGGCTATACAACTTTTCAGGTGGTTCATCTGAGGGACGGCGTTCCGACGCCCCTCGGACACCTGGGCGCACCAGCCTGGCCGCATGAGAGTCATCGTCGTAGGAGCGGGCGTGCTGGGCACCATGCACGCCTGGCAGGCCGTCGAGCGCGGCCACGAGGTCGTCCACCTGGAGCGCGAGGCCGAGGCGCGCGGCGCCTCGGTGCGCAACTTCGGCCTGGTCTGGGTCAGCGGCCGGGCGCAGGGCGAGGAACTGGACACCGCGCTGCGCGCCCGCGAACTGTGGGAGCACATCGGCACCCGCGTCCCGGACCTCGGCTTCCGGGCCAACGGCTCGCTCACCGCGATCCGCACCGAAGCCGAACTCGCCGTCGCCGAGCAGGCCCTGACCCTGCCGGACGCCGCCGCCCGCGGCTACCGGCTGCTCGACGCCGACGAGACCAGGGCCGCCGCCCCCGCCCTGCGCGGCAAGCTCCTCGGCGCCCTGGCCTGCGAGCGCGACGCCGCCGTCGAGCCCCGCACCGCCCAGCCCGCGCTGCGCGCCGCCCTGGAGGCCAGCGGCCGCTACACCTTCCTGCCCGGACGCGAGGTGCGCGACGTGGTCGGCGAGAACGCCGTCCGCGACGACCACGGCGACGTCCACACCGGCGACCTGGTGGTCCTCTGCACCGGCGCCTGGCTCGGCGGCCTGGTCCGCGAACTCGCCCCCGCCCTGCCCGTCCGCCGGGTCCGGCTCCAGATGATGCAGACCGACCCGCTCGGCGAGACCCTGGGCAGCTCCGTCGCCGACGGCGACAGCTTCCGCTACTACCCCGCCTTCGCGGGCACCGCCCTGGACCGGCTGCGCGAGGTGCAGCCCCAGCCGGAGACCGCCGCCGAGCACAAGATGCAGCTGCTGATGGTCCAGCGGCGCGACGGCGGACTGACCATCGGCGACACCCACGAGTACGACCAGCCCTTCGGCTTCGACGTGGTCGAGGACCCGTACGACCACCTGGTCGGCGTCGCCGAGGACCTGCTCGGCCGCCCGCTGCCGCGGATCCGCCGCCGCTGGGCCGGCGTGTACGCGCAGTGCGTCGACACCACCCGGGTGGTCCACCGCGAGCGCGTGCGCGACGGCGTCTGGCTGGTCACCGGCCCGGGCGGCCGCGGCATGACCTGCTCGCCGGCCATCGCCGAGACCACCGCCGAACTCGCCAACTTGTAAGGGACACCACCGTGACCGACGACATCCGCCTGGTCGTGCTCGACATGGCCGGAACCACCGTGGCCGACGACGGCCTCGTCGAACAGGCCTTCACCGCGGCCGCCGCCGCACTCGGCGTCGAGGCCGGCAGCCCGGCCTTCGAACCGATGCTGGCCCACGTCCGCGCCACCATGGGCGAATCCAAGATCTCCGTCTTCCGGCACCTGTTCGGCGAGGAGGACAAGGCCCAGCGGGCCAACCTGGCCTTCGAGGCCGCGTACCACGACCTGGTCGACGCCGGCCACTGCGCCGCGCTGCCCGGCGCCGCCGAGGCGATCGCCGAACTGCGCGGCCAGGGCCGGAAGGTGGTCCTCACCACCGGCTTCTCGCGGGCCACCCAGGACCGCATCCTCAAGGCCCTCGGCTGGGAGTCGATCGCCGACCTCACCCTCTGCCCCGCCGAGGCCGGCCGCGGCCGCCCCTACCCGGACCTCGCGCTCACCGCGCTGCTGCGTACGGGCACCGACTCGGTGCGGCAGACCGCCGTCGTCGGCGACACCGGCTACGACATGCTGACCGGAACCCGGGCCGGCGCCACGGTCGTCGCCGGCGTCCTCACCGGCGCCCACGACGAGGCCCGCCTGCGGGCGGACGGCGCGACCCACGTGCTCGGATCGGTGGCCGAACTGCCCGCGCTGCTGGGCTGACCGGCCCGGCACCCCGGGGAGGGGGGGGGGGGGGGCGCGGGGGCGACCCCCCCCCCCCCCCCCACCCCCCC
>NZ_JBHTRF010000097.1:27600-30788 GCF_042796115.1 Kitasatospora sp. NPDC056446
CCGGCCCCCCCCTACGTGCCGGTCGGCCGCCCCCCGCGGGCCGGGGGTGGCGCCCCCCCCCCGCCCCCCGGGCGCCGGGTGCGGGCCCCCGGCCCCCCCCCCCGCTCCCCTTCCTGCTCCCCGGCTGTTCGGGGCCGGGCGGCTCAGGGCACCGGCCCGGCCGGCCCGCCGTTCCGCTGACGGGCGGACTGCACACCGAGGTAGCCGACCCCGGCCATCAGCACCGCGTTCAGGGCGGCGGCGATCGCGAGGTCCCTCGGCAGGCTGAGGTCCCCCGGGCGGTGCACGGCCGCCCGGCCCCAAGGGTCGTAACGGACGGTCACCCGGTCGCCGACCGCGAGCGCGTGCAGGTCCAGGACCAGCTCGCCCAGCGGCACACCGTCCGCGCCGGCCACGTCGTACGCCGAACTCGGATGCTTGCCCTCGGGGTGGTCGCGCGCCGCCGTGACCAGCGCGGTGGTGTCCACCCCGGACAGCCCCAGGATCACGTCGTCCCTGGCCAGCGCCACCGCCGCGGTGGTGGCCCCGCCCAGGGCGACGGCGAAGAACGCCACGAAGCACCCGAACGCCCGCCCGACCAGCCGGACCATGCCCACCGTCCACCCGACCACCAGCACCAGGCCGAACAGGACGGCGGCGAACCCCCCGAGATAGGTGCCCGTGAGCACCAGCCCCACGGTCCCGACCGGCACGGCGAGCACCAGCCCGACCGTCCCCCGGTACCTCCCGACCCCGCCCATGGCGCCCCCTGTCGTACATCCGATCGGAGGGGAAGGCTACGCCGCTCCCGAGGCCACCCCCGGGCGGGGGCCGTCAGTCGGGCGGGACGGGCAGTTCGTCGGAGTCGAGGAAGAGGTAGGCGTAGACCTTCTCCAGGTAGGCGTACATCTCCTCGTCGCTCTCGAAGTCGATCCAGGTCCGTTCGCAGTACTCGCCCCGGGTCATGGTCCGTTCGGTGAGCATCTGCAGGAAAAGATTTCTCTGCTTTTCGCGCCAGCCGGATATCCTGACGACCTCCCTGATGCCGTCCAGATAGTAATAGGCGACCTCGACATTGAGGTACTGTTCGAAGAATCCTGCGAGATCGGGATCCATGGCGTCCTTATGGGTGTCTCCCCGGCGCGGGGTTTGGATATGATGTTACCAGGCGGAATCCACCGTTTCCGTCCGGTACGTAGACGGCGACGATCTTTCCGCCCTCGAAATTCACCGGAAGATACTGATTCGGATTCTGCGGATCCTTGTAGAACCCGGTGAATCGCTTGTGCCCGTCCGGGCCGAGAATGTCTTCGATGGGAATCGCGACATCAGGGAGCTCGCCGTTTTTCTTCAGGTAACTGCGAACGTATTTGTCGACCGTGACCATGTCCGCAGGATCGTCGTAGCGCGTCGCGTAGGGGCCGCATTTGTGCACTTGCCCGTTGTCGCCGTCGACGGTCGTCCCGGTCAACGGGTCGATATGGTTATTCGACTTGACGTGCCCGGCATTCGCCGATGCCGGGGTGTAGATCTTGGGGGATCCATCAGGATTGGTCATGGTGGTTCCCAATCGGATCTGCAGCGCCGAATCGTCGACCCTGATGTGTCGGCCGGGTGCATGGCCCTGGCTGTCGAAGTCGCCGATGCGCTTGGCGGTGCCGACCTTCTCGCCGCTGGGGCCGGCGATCGCGCCGACGGCGCCGAGGGCGATGTCCAGCGGCATCACCGGGCCGGTCCGGAAGGCGGCGTCGTAGCCGTAGGTGAGGCCGGCGCCGGCGACCATGCGGCCGGGGATGGTGTCGGCGGCGCCCGCGAGCTTGCCTGCGGCGGCGAGGGCGACGGAGGCGTTGTCGGAGACCTCGGCGGCCGTGGAGAGCACCCGCCCGCCGGCGCCGAGGCCGGAGCCGGCGCCGCCCATGATGCCGCCGGTCTCGGCGGAGTCCGCGACCTCCTGGAGGCTGAACCCGCCGTCGCCGAAGGACATCCGGATGGGCTGGGCGACGGCGATGTCGACGGTGATGGCCTCCAGCGCGCCGAAGGCGGCGCCGACCAGGACGGTGGCGGCGATCATGGCGATGGTCTCGGAGACGGCGACGCCGACGCCGGCGGCGGTGGAGACGATGGCCGCCGAGGCGGCGACGGCGGCGCCTTCGGAGAGTCCGACGGTGAAGAAGGCGAGCGCGGTGCCGGCGACGAGGGTGCCGCCGACGATCGCGGCTTCCTCCTCCAGTTTCTTGACGGCCTTGTCGACTTCGGCGGCGAAGTCGCGTAGTGCCTTGGCGAGGCCGCGGCAGGCGCTGGCGGCGTCGGGCAGCCAGCCCTTGCCGTTGCCCGCGCTGTCCTTGCCGCCGTAGTAGTTGCCCCAGAACGCGCCGAAGGCGTCGATCGCGGGGCCGTGGTTGCCGGCGACGATGGCGGCGGCGGCCTGGTTGGTGGGCGCGGTGACGTTGTCGATGGCGGTGGCCATCGCGTCCCAGGCGTCGGCGGCCTTGCGGAGCTTGTCGGGGTCGGCGTCGGGCCACCACATGCCGGTGAGTTCGCGGACGGCCTTCGCGACCGTGGACTCACCCACGCGCGACGCTCCCCGTCGGGGAGGGGGTGCGGGTCACGGCGTCAGGCTCTTCCGGACGTGGCTGTCGGCGCCGGTGTGGTTGTCGGCGTGGGCGACCAGCCCGTCGTGGATGCTGGCGAGTCCGGTGACCAGGGTGTCCAGGGCGGAGAGCACCTTGTCGTGCGGGCCGTTGTAGGCCTGGGCGAACTCGTTGCCCTGCTTGTCGCCGCCCCAGGGGCTGCCGGCCGCGGTGAGGCCGCGCTTGAGCGTGTCGAGGGCCTCCTTGAGCGCCTTGCTCTGGGCTTCGAAGGTCGGTGCGGCCGCCTTCAGGTCCCCCGGTGAGATCTTGAAAGTCGGTCCGCCGGCTTTCGCTCCGTCATCCGCCATGGCGTTTCCCCCGTCCATGTCCTCCGTCTGAAGTGCGTTGGCGGAGATGGCGGGTGGGGGCGGCCGGGTTTCGGACGGTTCGTGTGACGAGGGTCACTTGACCGACGCCGGGGGAGCGCTTGACCGGACCAGGAGGGACCCGGGGGAACCCGGAGGGGCCTGGACGGGCCTAGAGGCAATGCCGGTGACTTTAGGTCGCTCCTGGTTCGGCGATCGTGACTGTTGTCGGTTCGGGTGGTGGCCAGTCGCGGTGTCGGGCGCGCTTGAGGGG
>NZ_JBHTRF010000098.1:0-28572 GCF_042796115.1 Kitasatospora sp. NPDC056446
ACCCGAAGCCCTACGTGTGGACCAAGACCGCCGACGAGATCCTCGAACGCCTCGCCGGATATCTGAAGCGAATTCCCGACTCAGGACACTAGGGCCCGTCCCGGATCCACTCGTCGGGCGAGTCCGGCCAGCAAAGCGGACAAATCGGTGAAATGCTGACAAAGATTTCCGTGCTCTCAGCCCCGCGCCCCCGGCGTGGTGACGAATCGGAGGCAGCCAGGTGACCCGTAAGAAGGAACACGCCCGCCCCCTGCCGGCCGGGCCCCGGCCGACCGGCCCCAGGGCCGCGCGCACCCGGCTGCCGGCGACGGTCGCGGTCGTCCTGGCGGCGGCCCTGGCCCTGGCCGGGTGCAGCAGCGGCTCGTCCTCCTCGGCGTCACCGCCGTCCTCGCCCTCGGCGGGTTCCTCCTCCGGCACCAAGCAGGCCTCCTCGGCCCCCGCGCAGAGCGGCAACCAGCTGCAGGACGCGTACCAGAAGGTGATCGCCGATGTGCTGCCCTCGGTGGTGCAGATCACCACCGGCGACAGCCTCGGCTCCGGGATCGTCTACGACGACAAGGGCGACATCGTCACCAACGCCCACGTGGTCGGCACCGCGACCACCTTCACCGTGACCCTCGCCAACAGCACCAAGGCGCTGGACGCCAGCCTGGTCGCCAGCTACCCCGACTCCGACCTCGCGGTGATCAAACTGGCCAGCCCGCCGAGCGGGCTCAAGCCCGCCGCGTTCGGCGACTCCGGCAAGGTCGAGCTCGGCCAGATCACCCTCGCCATGGGCAGCCCGCTCGGGCTCTCCAGCAGTGTCACCCAGGGCATCGTCTCGGCCACCGGCCGGACCGTCTCCGAGCCCCGGGGCGGCACCTCGCCGGGCGCCACCATCAGCAACATGGTGCAGACCTCGGCCGCCATCAACCCGGGCAACAGCGGCGGCGCGCTGGTCAACCTGGACAGCCAGGTGATCGGGATCAACACGCTCGCCGCGACCGAGCCCGAGGCCAACGGCGCGGCCGCCCCCGGCATCGGCTTCGCCATCCCGGCGTCCACCATCACCAGCATCGCCGACCAGCTGATCAAGCAGGGCAAGGTCACCAACTCCGGTCGCGCCGCGCTCGGGATCACCGCCCGGACCAGCTTCAACCAGCAGTTCCAGCCGGCCGGGGCGGTCATCGTGGCGGTCAGCCCGGGCGGGGCGGCCGCCTCCGCGGGGCTGCAGCCCGGCGACGTCATCACCAAGATCGGCGACACCCAGGTCGACTCGCTGAACGCGCTCACCACCGCGCTCGCCTCGCTCACCCCCGGCAGCAAGGCCACCGTCACCTACACCCGGGACGGCAACAGCAAGACCGCCGACGTCACCCTGGGCACGCTGGAAACCCCGTAGCCCCGGTACGGCGCCGTCGGACCGCACGCCGTGCAAGGGTTCCGCGGGCCGCCGCGCCGTACCGGACCGGCGCCGGGCCCCCGTCACTGCCTCGACGGGGGCCCGGCGCCGCTGCCGTGCCGGGCGGTCAGCGGCGGGCGGTGTGGGTGCGCCAGGGCAGCTCGACGGTGACGGTGGTCGGGCCGCCCTCCGGGCTCTCCACCAGGAACACCCCGTCCACCGCGCGGATCCGCTCGGCCAGCCCGCCCAGGCCGCTGCCCGGGTAGGGGGCGGCGCCGCCCTTGCCGTCGTCCTGGACCAGCACCATCAGCTGGTCGTCCGAGCGCCAGACGTCGACCGCGGCGGTACGGGCGCCGGCGTGCTTGGAGACATTGGTCAGCAGCTCGCTGACGGTGAAGTAGGCGATCCCCTCGACCGCCGAGTCCGGGCGCTCGGGCTCGCCGTCCGGACCGGTCAGGTCGACGTTCACCCGGACCCCGCCGGGGACGGTGCAGCGGGCCGCCACCGCGGACAGCGCGGCGTCCAGGCCCCGGTCGGTCAGGACGGCGGGGTGGATGCCCCGGGCCAGGTCGCGCAGCTCCTGGAGCGCCAGCTTCACCTCGCCGTGCGCGTTGTCGACCATCCTCGCGGCGGCCGCCATGTCCTCCTCGCTCTCCACCTCGCGCAGCCGCTCCTTGGCCATGCCGAGGTCCATCGCCAGCGCGACCAGCCGGGCCTGGGCGCCGTCGTGCAGGTCGCGCTCGATCCGGCGCAGGTCGGCGGCGGCGGTGTCGACCACGGTGCCGCGGTCGTCCTCCAGCTCGCGCACCCGCTCGGCCAGCGCGCCCGGGAAGAGCAGCGACTCGATCAGGATCCGGTCGGTCGCCGCCATGCCGCGGACCACCCAGGGCAGCACCGGCCAGAGCACCACGACCGAGACCACGGTCAGGGTGAAGCTGAGGATGCCCCACGGCAGCATCAGCACGTTGTAGAGCACGGTGCGCCAGTTCAGCAGGTCGGTCAGGTGCGCGATGGTGAAGGCGACCGCGCCCGGCCGGCGCGGGCGCACCGGCTCCGGCTCGTCGATCGCCGAGCCGTACGCGAACCGCGCCCGGCGGCGGCCCAGGACGCCCAGGGAGCGTTGGGCGGCCAGCCCGCCGGCCAGGATCGGCAGGCCGATCACGGTGATCGACAGCCCCAGGCCGACCGAGACCGTCGCGACGGCGAGGACGAAGCCCGCGATGCCGAGCGGCAGGTTCAGCAGCAACTGCCCGGCCTGGCGCCACATCCGTGCGCCGTACAGCGGTGGGCGCTCCATCCGGGCGTCCTGCTCCTTGACGGCGTCCACGGCGCGGCGGTGCAGCGGCTTCATCCGGATCCACCCTCCTTCTTCGATCGTGCGGCTGGACCCAAGCTTCCCGAACCGGGGGCGGTGGGTGCCATGGGGGTGATACATCTTCCCGGCCGGGGGTTATCCCCACCCCCGGCCCACCCCCGGCCCACCCCCGGCCCGCCGCCGGACCGGCCGCCGGGCCCCGCGCCGGAGTGTCCACGGGGCGTCTTGCGGAACGGGCAGGGTTCGGGTGGAGCCGGGGCGTCCCCTTAGACTCACGCATTGGCCATGGTTGCGATCGTGGTTGTGACCGTGCGAGGAAACGTCGTAGAACTGCCTTGAGGGGCGGGTCCACGTCCGAGGTGGAGGCGAAGGCATGGAGGGGCAGCACGCGGCTGCCGTCGCGGCCGACCCGGCTGCCGGCAGCGGCTACTTCGACGCGTACGCCGCGATGGGCCTGCTGGCCGTCGTCGGGGTGCTGTTCGTCGCCGTGGCGTTCACCGCCAACCGGCTGCTGCGGCCGGTGGTCCACTCGCCCGAGAAACTCCTCGCCTACGAGTGCGGTGTGGACCCGGTGGGCGAGGACTGGGCGCACACCCAGGTCCGGTACTACGTGTACGCCTTCCTGTACGTGATCTTCGCGGTCGACGCGATCTACCTGTTCCCGTGGGCGACCGTCTTCGCCACCGCCGGGTACGGGGCCGGAACGCTGATCGAGATGTTCCTCTTCATCGGCTTCCTCGCGGTCGGGCTGCTCTACGCCTGGAAGAAGGGCGTTCTGGAATGGACGTGACGCACTCCCACTCGCACTCGCACGGCGACCAGGGCGGTCCCGTCCCGCTCGGCCTGCCGGACCCGGCGCGCCCCGGCGCGGTCGAGCGCCGCGGCATCGGCCCGCTGGCCCGGCTCGCGCCGGACCCGGTCAAGGTGGTGCTCAACTGGGGCCGCCGCTACAGCCTCTGGTGCTTCAACTTCGGCCTGGCCTGCTGCGCGATCGAGTTCATCGCCGCCTCGATGGCCAAGCACGACTTCATCCGGATGGGTGTCATCCCGTTCGCGCCCGGCCCCCGGCAGGCCGACCTGATGATCGTCTCGGGCACGGTCACCGACAAGATGGCGCCCGCCGTCAAGCGCCTCTACGAGCAGATGCCCGAGCCGAAGTACGTCATCTCCTTCGGCGCCTGCTCCAACTCCGGCGGCCCCTACTGGGACTCGTACTCCGTCACCAAGGGCGTGGACCAGATCATCCCGGTCGACGTCTACGTGCCCGGCTGCCCGCCCCGGCCCGAGGCGCTGCTCCAGGGCATCCTCAAGCTCCAGGAGAAGATCGCCGAGGAGTCCCTGCCCGAGCGCTACGCCGCGCCCGCGGCGGCGCTGCGCCGTCCGCTGGTGGCGGGGCCCGCCGCCGGGTCCTCGAACGATGGAGGGGTCTCGTGACCACGGCCGAGCAGTGCGCGGCGTCGGTCGGGGAGTGGGCGACCGGCGCCGAGGCGTACGGGCTGATCACCGTCGACGTGCCGGCCGAGAACTGGATCGAGGCGCTCACCAACGCCCGTGACGTCCTCGGCCTCGGCTTCTTCGACTGGCTGAGCGCCGTCGACGAGCTCGCCGACGGCTTCTCCGTGGTCGCGCACCTGGCCGCCGTCGAGGCACCGGGCGTCCGGCACCTCGCGCTGCGCACCAGGGTGCCGCGCGACAAGGCGGCGCTGCCGACCGCCGTCTCCGTCTACGCCGGGGCCGGCTGGCACGAGCGCGAGACCCACGAGATGTTCGGCATCGACTTCCCCGGGCACCCCCACCTGGTCACCCTGCTGCTGCCGGACGGCTTCGAGGGGTACCCGCTGCGCAAGGAGTTCGTGCTCGCGGCCCGGGTCGCCAAGGCCTGGCCGGGGGCCAAGGAGCCGGGCGAGTCGGACCACGGCGACGGGCCCGCCCGGCGCAAGATGCAGCCGGCCGGCGTGCCGGACCCGAACGAGTGGGGGCCGCTCAAGGGCACCCTGCCGCCGGTCGCCGAGCGGCCCGCGCGCGGTGCGCGGGCGGCGGGCGCGGCGGCGCGCACGCCCCGGGCGGCCGGTGCCGCCCGTGCCGGTGCTGCCGCGGGCGCCGCTGCCGGTGCCGCTGCCGGTGCCGCCGCCGGTGTCGCCGCCGCTGAGGGGGCGCCCGTGCGGGTGGACCGGCCCCGGCGGACGCGCTCGGTGTCGGCGGGGTCCGCGAGCCAGGCGGCGGAGGCTGCTGCTGCCGGTGCTGCCGGTGCCGGTCCGGCGGCCGACGAGCCGAAGGCGGAGCGCCCGGCGCCCGCGCGGCCCGCGTCCTCCGACGCGCCCTGGCACAACCCGGTGCCGGCCCACGAGGAGAAGCCCTCGGACGGGAAGCCGGCCGAGACGCCGGCCCCGCCCGTCGAGCCGACGGAGTCGGCCGAGCGGGCCGAGCCGGTCGGGCCGGCGCAGAAGGACGAGACGGCGGCCGACCCGGCCGACCGGGACGGAGACGGCGCGTGAACCTGCTCGACACGGTGTTGCGCTGCGTCGCCACCCTGGTCGTCTTCCTGGTCTTCCCGCTGGTCATCGGCCAGACCGAGCACAAGGTCATGGCGCACATGCAGGGCCGGCTCGGCCCGATGTACGCGGGCGGCTTCCACGGCTGGGCGCAGCTCGTCGCCGACGGCGTGAAGTTCGCGCAGAAGGAGGACATCGTCCCGGCCGGGGCGGACCGCCGGATCTTCCAGCTGGCGCCCGCCGTCTCGCTGCTGCCGTACCTCTTCGTGCTGCTGGCGATCCCGGTCGGCCCGAACGGCTTCGTCGGCCAGGCGGTCGACGCCGGGCTGTTCTTCGTGCTGGCCGTGATGGGCGTCGGCGTGATCGGCAAGCTGATGGCCGGCTGGGCCTCGGCGAACAAGTTCTCGCTGCTCGGCGGCCTGCGCACGGCCGCGCAGCTGATGTCGTACGAGCTGCCGATGGTGCTGGCCGCCGCCTCGGTGGCGATGGCCGCCGGCACGCTCTCGCTGCCCGGGATCGTCGATTCCTGGCAGTGGTACTGGCTGCCCTGGCAGGTCATCGGCGCGTTCGTGTTCTTCACGGCCGGTCTGGCCGAGCTGCAGCGCCCGCCGTTCGACATGCCGGTCGCCGACTCGGAGATCATCTTCGGCGCGTACACCGAGTACACCGGTCTGCGCTTCGCCCTGTTCCTGCTGTCCGAGTACGTCGGCATCCTGGTGGTGTCCGCGCTGACGGCGGTGCTCTTCCTGGGCGGCTGGCACGGACCGCTGTCGGACCAGCTCGGCTGGCTGTGGATGATCCTCAAGACCTTCGCGCTGGCCTTCGTGGTCATCTGGCTGCGGGTCACCTACCCGCGTCTGCGCGAGGACCAGCTGATGCGTTTCGCGTGGACGGTGCTGATCCCGCTCGCGCTGGTCCAGCTGGCCCTCACCGGCATCATCAAGGTGGCGATCTCATGAGTTTCCCCGGTGTCGGCCTTGCCAAGGGCCTGGCCGTGACGCTGCGGACGATGACGAAGAAGACCGTCACGGCGCAGTACCCCGACGTCCAGCCGGTGCTGCCGCCGCGTTCGCGCGGCGTCATCGCACTGCTGGAGGAGAACTGCACGGTGTGCATGCTCTGCGCGCGCGAGTGCCCGGACTGGTGCATCTACATCGACTCCCACAAGGAGACGCTGCCCGCCGCCGAGCCGAACGCCCGGGCCCGCACCCGCAACGTGCTGGACCGGTTCGCCATCGACTTCTCGCTCTGCATGTACTGCGGGATCTGCATCGAGGTCTGCCCCTTCGACGCGCTGTTCTGGTCGCCGGAGTTCGAGTACGCGGAGACCGACATCCACGAGCTGACCCACGAGCGGGAGAAGCTCCGCGAGTGGATGTGGACCGTGCCGGCGCCGCCGGCGCTGGACCCGGCGGCCGAGGACCCCAAGGAGATCGCCACCGCGCGCAAGGCGGCGGACAAGCTGGCTGCCGCTGCTGCCGCTGCCGCTGCCGTTGCGGCCTCGGAAGCTTCGGAAGGGACGGGTGACGACGCATGAGTGCCACTGCCACGCTGCTCGCGGCGACCGGTTCCCTGGAGCCGGCCGCCCGTTCGTTCCTGTCCCCGACCGGGCAGGAGATCGTCTTCCTGCTGGTCGGCATCGCGGTGCTCGGCTCGGCCCTGGTCGCCGTCACCACCAAGCAGCTGGTGCACGCCGCGCTCTGGCTGGTGGTCGCGCTCGGCGGGCTGGCGGTGGAGTTCCTGCTGCTCACGGCCGAGTTCATCGCCTGGGTGCAGGTGCTGATCTACCTCGGCTCGGTGGTCGTGCTGGTGCTGTTCGGGCTGATGCTCACCAAGGCGCCGATCGGACGCTCGCCGGACGCCGACTCCAAGAACCGCTGGGTGGCCTTGGTCGTGGCGCTGGCCTCGGCCGGGACCCTGGTCACGCTGGTGGTCGACGCCTTCCGGACCTCCTGGATCGACCTCGGCGGGGGTGGCGGCTCGGCCGCCGTCACCGGGGCCAGCCTGTTCCGGAACTGGGTGCTGCCCTTCGAGGCGCTGTCCGTGCTGCTGCTGGCGGCCCTGGTCGGCGCGATCGTGCTGTCGCGCGGGGACCGGCGGCGGGTGCCGGCTCCCCGGGCGGGCAGGATCCGGGCCGGTCGGCCGGTCGGGTCGAACGGGACCGTCGCCGCGACCGCGCCCCGCACCGCTCCGGAGGCCGCTGAGGCCGCTGAGTCTGCCGGGGCTGCCGCTTCGTCTGCCTCGTCTGCCTCGTCCGCGTCGTCCGGGTCGTCCGCGTCGGAGGAGAGCTGATGCACCTCGCCTACCCCGTCGTCCTCGCCGCGCTGCTGTTCAGCGTCGGCGTGTACGGCGTGCTCGCCCGGCGCAACGCCGTCCTGGTGCTGATCTCGGTCGAGCTGATGCTCAACGCCGTCAACCTCAACCTGGTCGCCTTCGACGCCTGGCTGCGCGACTCGCTGCACGCCGGGCAGGCGCTCACCCTGTTCACCATCACCGTCGCCGCCGCCGAGATCGGCCTGGGGCTCGCCATCGTCCTGCTGCTGTTCCGGGCCCGGGGCACCGCGGACATCGACCGGGCCACCGTGCTCGGCGACCCGGCCGAGCCGCTCGCCGCCGAGGAGGCGCCGGTCGGAGCCGAGGCGCTGAAGGGCCAGGCCGCCGCATGAACCTCGCCCTGCCCGTACTCGTCCCCGCGCTGCCCGCGCTCGGCGCGGCCGCGACCCTGGCCGTCGGGAAGAAGGCGCCCGGGCTGGCCCGGCCGCTGGCGATCGTCCCGGTCGCCGTCTCGGCCGTGCTCGCCCTGGTGGTCGCCCTCCAGCTCGGCACCGGCCAGGTCCTCGACGCGGCCACCCGGTTCACCCCGACCGGCGGCCCGGACATCGCGCTCGCCCTCCACCTGGACGGCTTCAGCTCGCTGATCTCGGTGCTGGTCGGCCTGGTCGCCACCTGCGTCCAGGTCTACTCGACCGCGTACCTGGCGAAGGACCCGCGCTACCCCTCGTACGCGGCGCTGGTCTCGCTGTTCACCGCCGCGATGTTCCTGGTGGTCTACTCGGGCGACCTCATCGTGCTGCTGGTCGGTTGGGAGGTCATGGGCCTCTGCTCGTACTTCCTGATCGGCCACCACTGGGAGAGCGCGGACGCCCGCTCGGCCTCGCTCAAGGCCTTCCTGGTCACCAAGCTCGGCGACGTCCCCTTCCTGTTCGGGATCTTCCTGCTCGCCGCGGACGCCGGCAGCTTCCGGATCCCGGACGTGCTGGCCGCCGCGACCGAGGGCAGGCTCGGCCACCCGACGCTGGTCGCGCTGCTGCTGCTCGCCGGGGTGGCCGGCAAGAGCGCGCAGTTCCCGCTGCACACCTGGCTCCCCGACGCGATGGCCGGCCCGACGCCGGTCTCCGCGCTGATCCACGCCGCCACCATGGTCGCGGCCGGCATCTACCTGGTCGCCCGCCTGCTGCCGGTGTTCCTGCTGTCGGGCGCGGCACTGGTCGTGCTCGCGGTGATGGCCGCCGTGACGATGATCGGCTCGGCCCTGTGCGCGCTCGCCCAGGACGACCTCAAACGGGTGCTCGCCTACTCCACCGTCGGCCAGCTCGGCTACATGGCCGGCGCGCTGGCCACCGGGGACCGCGAGGCCTCCGTCTTCCACCTGGTCAGCCACGGCGCGTTCAAGGCCCTGCTGTTCCTGGCGGCCGGTGTGGTGATCCACGCCGCGCACACCAACTCGATCTCCGCGATGTCCCGGATCCCCGGGCTGCGCAAGCGCGTCCCGGACGCCTACTGGACGACGGGCATCGCGCTGGTCGCCCTGGCCGGGCTGCCGCCGTTCTCCGGCTTCTTCAGCAAGGAGGCGGTGCTGACCGCCGCCGAGCACGCCGCCAACGGCGAGGCGCTCACCAACGGGCTCGGCCCCGCCTCGGCGGTGCCGCAGGCGGCCGGGTGGATCGTGCTGATCTCGGCCGGACTCACCGCGCTGCTCACCGGGGCGTACGCGGCCCGGCTCTTCCTGGTCGCCTTCCACAGCCCGACCGGCACGGCCGTACCGGCGACCGCTTCGGCGGCTGCGGTTGCGGTTGCGGCTTCGGCGACCGCCGTCGCTCCGGCCGGGCCCGAGGCGGACGCGCCCTACTCGCCCGAGCCGGACGAGGCCGATCCGGCCACCGCCGAACCGCCCGCGATGCGCTGGCCGCTCTGGGTCCTGGCCGTCCCGACCATGGCCTTCGGCGTCGCCGGCCTGCGCTCGGACTGGCTGCCCGCGCTGCTCGACGGCGGCTCGCTGCGGCCCTCCGGGGTCACCGCCGTCACCGGCACCGGGCTCGCCCTGGTCGGCGTGCTCGCCGCCTACGGCGCCTGGCGCTCGGCGACCGCCCGGCTGGGCACCGGCCGTCCGGCCCCGGCCGGAGCCGTGGGCCGGGTGCCCGAGCAGGCCGGGGCCCCGGCCGCCGAGGTGATCGTCGCCGACCCCGGGCGCACCCTGCTGGGCCCGCTGTTCGGCCCGGCCCGGCACGGCTTCGGCGTCGACCGGCTGTACCACGCGCTGTTCGTCCGCCCGGTCCTCGCCGCCGCCCGACTGGTCCGCTTCCTCGACCGCGAGGTCGTGGAGACCTACGTGCGCGGCAGCGGAGCGGGCGCCAACCTGCTCGGCCGGGCCGTCCGGCTCGCCCAGACCGGCAACGCGCAGACGTACCTCAGCGCCCTGCTGGCCGGTGTCGTCCTGCTGGCCGTCCTGGTGGCGGTGTAGCCGGTGCCGCTCTCCTCCACCTCCGTCCCCTCGACCGCCGCACGTAGGAGCCCCCGATGAACGCAGTCCTCATCGCCCTCCTGGTGCTGCCGCTGCTCGGCGCCGCGCTCACCCTGGCGCCGGTCTTCGGACCGGACCGCGCGGCCGCCGACCGGCGGGCGCTGCGGCTGAACACCGTCGTCACCGGCGCGGTGCTCCTGCTCACCGTCGCCCTCGCGGCCGGCTTCGACCACGACGAACCCGCCCGGATGCAGGCCACCACCGACGTGTCCTGGATCCCGGCCCTGAACGTGCGCCTCCACCTCGGCGTGGACGGTATCTCGCTGCCGCTGATCGTGCTGACCGCGCTGCTCACCTTCCTCTGCGCGCTGTACTCGGAGAAGCGGCTGCCGAACGGCCCGGCCGGGGGCGGGGCCCCTGACGAGCGCCGTCCGTCCGCGCAGGCCTTCGTCGGGCTGTTCCTCCTCCTCGAAGTCGGCATGCTCGCCACCTTCGCGGTGCTGGACCTCCTGCTCTTCTTCCTGGCCTTCGAGATCGTGCTGATCCCGATGTACTTCCTGATCGCCCGCTGGGGGAGCGGAGCGAAGGCGCCGGCCGCCAACCGGTTCATCCTCTACACGCTGCTCGGCTCGGCCGTGATGCTGCTCGGCTTCCTGCTGATCGGCAGCAAGGCCGGGACCTTCGACATGCAGGCCCTGGCCGCCGCGCACGGCAGCGGCCTGAGCCACACCACCCAGGTGATCGCCGCGCTGGCGATCCTGGTCGGGCTCGCGGTCAAGGCCCCCGCCTGGCCGCTGCACAGCTGGCTCCCCGACGCGCACACCGCCGCCCCGACGGTGGGCTCGGTGCTGCTCGCCGGCGTGATGCTGAAGATGGGCACCTACGGACTGGTCCGCGTCCTCCTCCCGGTCGTGCCCGACGGCACCACCACGCTCGCCCCCTACCTGGGCGCGTTCGCCGCCGTCGGCATCGTCTACGGATCACTGGCCTGTCTGGCGCTCGCGCGCTCCGGCGCCAAGGGCGACCTCAAGCGCCTGATCGCGTACTCCTCCGTCGGCCACATGGGCTTCGTGCTGCTCGGCGTCGCCTCCCTCACCCCGGTGGGCGTCAACGGCGCGCTGTTCGCCAACATCGCCCACGGCCTGATCACCGGCCTGCTGTTCTTCGTCGTCGGAGCGCTCAAGGACCGCTACGGCACGGCGGACCTCGACACCCTCTCCGGCGCCACCGGTGCCGCCCTGTACGGCCGGGCGCCGCGACTGGGCGCGCTGCTCGCCTTCGCCGCCGTCGCCAGCCTGGGCCTGCCCGGCCTGGCCGGCTTCTGGGGCGAGCTGCTCGCCATGTTCGGCGCCTTCGACCCGGCCGAGGGCCTGTCACGCCCCGCCTTCGTCACCTACATGGTCCTGGCCGGCCTCGGCACCCTCCTCACCGCCGCGTACCTGCTGATCGTCGTCAAGCGCGTCTGCATGGGCGACCCCGAGCAGCCCGCGTCAGTGGCCGAAGTCGCCGACGTGCGCCCGTACGAGGCCGTCAGCTGGATGCCGCTGGCCGCGCTCACCCTGCTCGCCGGCCTCTGGCCCGCGCTGCTGCTCGGCCTCTCGAACCCCGCCGTCAAGCACCTCCTCGGGGGTGGCTGACCGTGCTCGCCGCCGCCCAGACCGCCGCACTCGGACCTCACTCCACGGGGCAGCACACTGTGACCTCCCTCGCCGTAGCCAACCCGGGCAGCCTGATCCAGTCCGTGGACTGGGTGGCGCTCGCGCCCCCGCTGATCGCCGCCGTGGCCGCCCTCGCCGTGCTGGTCACGGACCTGTTCCTGCCCGAGCGGCACAAGAAGTGGCTCGGCCGCCTCGCCGCGGCCGGACTCGCCCTCGCACTCATCGCACTCCTCCCCCTCACCGGTGGATCACCCCGAGCGACCTTCTGTGTGCAGAACGTAGCAGGGGGCACTGACAACGCCGGCTGCTCCTACGTCGCCGACCACTTCGCCCTGGTCTTCCAGCTGCTCGCCCTCGGCGGCGCGCTGATCGCGGCGCTGCTGTCGGCCCACACGGTCGACGACGAGAAGCTGCCCCGCGGCGAGTACTGGTTCCTGCTGCTCTCCAGCGCCACCGGCGCCGCCCTGCTCCCCGCCTCCCGGGACCTCGCCACCCTGGTGATCGCGCTGGAGGTCGCCTCGCTGCCCGCCTTCGCCCTGGTCGCGCTGCGCCGGGACGGCCGGGGGGCCGAGGCCGCGCTCAAGTTCTTCGTCTCCTCCGTCACCGCGACCGCCGTGATGCTGCTCGGCATCGGCTTCGTCTACGCGGCGAGCGGCAGCCTGCACCTCGGCGCCGTCGCCCAGGGCCTGGAGCACGCCCCCGCCCAGCTCAGGCCGCTGGCCGAGGCGGGCGCGGTGCTGACCCTGGTCGGCTTCGCGTTCAAGGTCGCCGCCGTCCCGTTCCACTTCTGGGTGCCCGACACCTACACCGGCGCCCCGCTGCCGGTGGCCGGCTACCTCTCGGTGGTCGGCAAGGCGGCCGGCCTCTCCGGGCTCGCGCTCGCCACCACCATCGCCTTCCGCCCGTACGCGCACACCTGGGGCCTGGCGCTCGCCGTGCTGGCCGCCGTCACCATGACCGTCGGCAACGTCGGCGCGCTGCGCCAGCGCTTCGACACCCGGTACAGCGCGGTGCGGCTGCTCGCCTGGTCCTCCGTCGGCCAGGCCGGGTACCTGCTGGTGCCGCTCGCCGCCGCCGGCTACGCGCCCACCGGGTCCGACCCGCTGGGCGCCACCGCCGCGTACGCGCTGATCTACGGCGTGGTGAACCTCGGCGCCTTCGGGGTGGTCGCGGCGGTCGGCCGCCGGGCCGGGACCAGCGTGGACGACTTCCGCGGCCTGTTCGCCCGCCGCCGCTGGACGGCGCTGGCCCTGGCCTTCTTCCTGCTCTGCCTGGCCGGGCTGCCGCCCGGTGTGATCGGTCTGTTCGGCAAGGTCGTGGTCTTCCGCGCGGCCGTCGACGCCGGGCTGGGCTGGCTGGCCGTGGTGATGGCCGTCAACGTGGTCGTCGCCCTCTACTACTACCTGCGGTGGACGGCGGGGCTGTTCGCCCCGGCGGCCGAGCAGCCGGCGGGTGCCACCCCCGGGGCCGGCGCCGAGCCCCGGCTGCCGGCGACCCTCACCGCGACGCTGGGGCTCACCGCCTCGGTGGCGGTGGTGCTGTCGGTGGCACCCCAGCTGGTCCTCCAGGTCGCGGGCGGCTCGCTGTTCTGACCGGGTGCCCGGCCGGGCCGGGCCCGAGGCGGCGTGGCCGGGTGCGGCCGGGTGTAGCCCCGTGTACGACCCGGTGCGGCCCCGGGTGCGGAGGAGCGGCGGGCCGCCGGCCCGGTGTCGCGCCGGTGTCACGTCCGTCACAAGGGAACAAGGTCCCCGGCCCCGCCCGTTGACCGGGCAGGAGGGACGAGGCAGAAAGGGCTTCCCCACCGCGCCATTGGAGGGCCTGACGTGCACCGCCGGCACAACGGACTGAGGACCGCCGTCCTGCTCGGCGGCCTCTCCGCGCTGATCCTGGTGATCGGCAGCTTCTTCGGCCGCACCGGCCTAGTGATCGCCCTGCTGGTCGCCCTCGGGACCAACGCCTACGCCTACTGGAACAGCGACCGGATCGCGCTGCGCGCCATGCGGGCCCGGCCGGTCAGCGAGTTCGAGGCGCCCCAGCTGTACCGGATCGTGCGTGAGCTCTCCACCTCCGCCCGCCAGCCGATGCCCCGCCTCTACATCTCCCCGACCCCGGCCCCGAACGCCTTCGCCACCGGCCGCAACCCGCGCAACGCGGCGGTCTGCTGCACGGAGGGCATCCTGCGGATCCTGGACGAGCGGGAGCTGCGGGGCGTGCTCGGGCACGAGCTGAGCCACGTCTACAACCGGGACATCCTGATCTCCTCGGTCGCCGGGGCGCTCGCCTCGGTGGTGATGTTCCTGGTGAACTTCGCCTGGCTGATCCCGTTCGGCCGGGACGATGACGACGACGGGCCGGGGCTGTTCGGGATGCTCGCCATCATGATCCTCGGGCCGCTCGCGGCCGGGCTGATCCAGATGGCGGTCAGCCGCTCCCGCGAGTACCAGGCCGACGCCGACGGCGCCCGGATCACCGGTGACCCGCTCGCCCTCGCGAGCGCCCTGCGCAAGCTCGACGCCGGTACCCGCCGGCTCCCCCTCCCGCCCGAGCCGCAGCTCCAGACGGCGAGCCACATGATGATCGCCAGCCCCTTCCGCCCGGGTGAGGCCGGCGCCAGGCTGTTCTCCACCCACCCCCCGATGGACGAGCGCATCGCCCGGCTGGAGCGGATGGCGGGGCAGGGCCGCTAAGGCGTGTCTGACAATTCCCGCCGGCCGGCGCCCCGGGCTAGCCGCCGGCCCCTCCTCAGGCCGTGGTCTCCTCGTAGGCCAGCCGCAGCCGGTGGATCCCCTCGGCCACCTGGGCCGGGCTCTCGGCGGCGGCGTAGCTGAGGCGCAGGTGGGAGGCCGGGGGTTCGGCGGCGTGGTACGGGCGGCCGGGGGTGAGCTGGACGCCGCGGCGCAGGGCGGCGGCGGTGAGCGCGCCGTCGTCGACGCCCTCCGGGAGGCGCAGCCACAGGTGGTAGCCGCCGGGGCGGTGGATGGTGAGCAGACCGGGCAGTTCGCGCTGCAGGGCGGCGACGGCGGCGGTGCGGCGGTCGCGCAGTTCGGCGCCGAGGGTGCGCAGGTGGCGGGCCCAGGCGGGGTCGGCGACCAGTTCCAGCGTCGCGTCCTGGAGCGGCCGGGGAACGAAGAAGCTGTCCACCACCTGGGTGGCCCGCAGCCGGGCCAGGGCCGGGCCGCGGGCGGTGAGGGCGCCGACCCGGAGGTTGGGGGAGGCGGCCTTGGTCAGCGAGCGCAGGTGCACGACGACGCCGTCCCGGTCGTCGGCGGCGAGCGGGCGCGGCAGCGCGGGGGCGTCCGCGTGGACCAGCAGCCGGGCGAAGTCGTCCTCGACCACGAACGCCCCGGCCGCGCGGGCGATCCGCAGGACCTCCTCCCGCCGGCGGGGCGAGAGGACCGCGCCGGTGGGGTTCTGGAACAGCGGCTGGCAGACGAAGACCCGTGCCCGGGTGGCGGCGAACGCGTCGGCCAGCAGGTCGGTGCGGACGCCGTCGGTGTCGATCGGGACGGGGACGGGCCGCAGCCCGGCGGCCCGGACGACGGCCAGGATGCCCGGGTAGGTCGGCGACTCGACCAGGACCGGCGAGCCGGGTGCGGCGAGCGAGCGCATGGCGACGGTGAGCCCGCTCTGCCCGCCGGAGGTGATCAGGACGTCCCCGGCTCCGATCGGCCCGCCGTGGCCGCCGATGTCGCGCGCGAACCAGGCGCGCAGCTCGGTGAGGCCGTCGGTGGGCGGGCGGTTCCAGGCGCCGGGGCGGCGGCCGGCCCGGGCGAGGGCGGTGGCGAGCAGGCGTTCGGGCAGCAGTGAGGCGTGCGGGTAGCCGCTGGTGAGGTCGATGACGTCGGGCGGCGGCACCCGGAGGGTGGCGAAGACCGGTTCGGCGAGCAGGTCGCGCGGGCCGGAGTCGGCGCTGAGCGTGACCTCCTGCCAGGAGAGGTCGCCGGTGCGGCCGGGCGGCGCGGTGGGGGCGGTCGGGGCCGCGGCGAAGGCGGCCGCCCGGAAGACCCCGGCACCCGGGCGGGAGACCACCAGCCCCTCGGCGACGAGCACCGCGATGGCACGGGAGACCGTCACCGGGCTGACCTGGTGGCGTTCCGTCAGCGCCCGGCTGGAGAGCAGCTTCCGTCCTTCCGGGTAGCGCTCGACCTCCCGTCGCAGGATGTCGGCGAGTTCGGCCACACTGCTACGCTCGTTCATGACGACACAAGATAGCGCTACCCGACAGCCGGCGATAGCACCTCACCGCGGCGCGGCCTCCGGCACCGCCCTCGCCGCCCTCGGCGTGGCCTCCTTCTCGCTCAGCTTCCCCGCCACCGCGTGGTCGCTGACCGGCTTCGGCCCGTGGTCCTCGACCGGGCTGCGCGGCGTCCTGGCCGGAGTGCTGGCCGCGCTCTACCTGCTGGCCTCCGCCGCCCCGCTGCCCAAGCGCCGGCACTGGCCCGGCCTGCTGGTGGTCTCCGGCGGCTGCGTGCTCGGCTTCCCGCTGCTGACCACGCTGGCCCTGCGCACCTCCTCGACGGCCCACTCGGCGGTGGTGATCGGCGTCCTGCCGCTGGCCACCGCGGTGGTCGCGGCGCTGCGCACCGGCCGACGCCCCTCCCGGGCCTTCTGGGCGGCCGCGCTGGCCGGGGCGGCGGCCGTCCTGGCCTTCACTCTGTGGCAGAGCCACGGCCGGCCGACCGTCGCCGACCTCTTCCTCTTCGCCGGGCTGCTGGTCTGCGCGGCCGGGTACGCGGAGGGCGGGCGGCTCTCCCGGGACCTCCCGGGCGCCCAGGTGATCGCCTGGGCGGTGCTGGCCGCGCTGCCCGCGATGCTGCTGACCTCGGGGTTCGGCCTGGCCGCCGAGCCGGTGCGGCTCGGGGCGAAGGCGGTGGTCGGGCTGGTGTACATCGCGGCGGTGTCGCAGTTCGGCGGGTTCGTGCTCTGGTACCGGGGGATGGCCGCGATCGGCGTGCCGAGGGCCAGCCAGCTCCAGCTCGCGCAGCCGCTGCTGACGCTGGTCTGGTCGGTGCTGCTGCTCGGCGAGGACCTGCCGGCTGCCGCGCCGGTCACGGCGGCGGCGGTGCTGGTCTGCATCGCCGTCACCCAGCGGGCCCGGAGCTGAGCGCGGGAGGGCGCCGGAGGGCGCCGGAGGGGGCAGCGGCGGCCGGGGCCGTACGGCCGATGCGCCGGGCGGCGCCGACCGTACGCCCCCGAACCCTCGCGGTGACCGGTTCGGAGCAGCCCTGCGCTCGTTAGGATGAGGGCGTGCCCGTCGGTCCGGGCGCCGCATCCGGAGGGAGTGGGCCGTCATGGCAGACGAGGGGCACGCCCCGGCGGTCGGGGACGCGCCGGCCCGGCGACGCGGCCAGGGCGAGCTGGAGGCGCAGGTGCTGGAGGTGCTCCAGCAGGCACCCGGCCCGGCCACCGCGGGATGGGTCCAGGAACGCCTGGAAGGCGACCTGGCGTACACCACGGTGATGACCATCCTGAGCCGGCTGCACGCCAAGAGCGCCGTCTCCCGGACCCGCTCCGGCCGCTCCTACCTCTGGCAGGCCTCCTCCGACGCCGCCGGCCTCGCCGCACTGCGGATGCGCCGGATGCTCGACGGGGAGGCGGACCGGGACGCCGTCCTGGCCAGTTTCGTCAGCGCGCTGCTGCCGCACGACGAGGACCTGCTGCGGGCGCTGCTCGACGCGGTGTCCGCCGATCCGGCAGCGGCCGACCGTGAGAGCTGACCCGTGGGCTTCTTCGTCTTCCTCCCGCTCATCCTGCCGCTCACCGCGGTCCCGATCGCGCGCCTGACCGAGCAGCACCTGCACCCGCGCGGTGCGGCCCGGCTGATGACCGTGATCAGCGCGGTGATGGCGGTGTGCAGCGTGCTCTGCCTCGGTCTGATCGGCGTCGTGGGCACCGCGCAGATCCCCGGCAACCCGCTGCCGGACAGCTGGTCCGACCCGGAGGTCCGGGCCGCCCTGCCGTACCACGAGACGGTCGGGACGGCCGCGATGTGGCTGCTGGTGCTGGTCGGCTTCGCCTGCGCCCGGACGGTCGTGCGGCACCTGCGGGTACGGGCCAGGGCCCGGCGGGCGCTGGCCGGGCTGCCCGTGGGGCCGGGGCCGTCCGCGGACCTCGCGGTGCTGCCGGACCGCAGCCCGTACGCCTACGCGCTGCCCGGCTCGCCCGGGCGGGTGGTGGTCTCCACCGGGATGCTGGACGGCCTGGCCGCCGACGAGCGGGAGGCGCTGCTCGCGCACGAGCGGGCGCACCTGCGCCACCGGCACCACCGGTACCTGCTGACCACCCAGCTCGCCGCCTGCGTCAACCCCTTCCTGCGGCCGATGCAGTACGCGGTGGCGTACAGCGCGGAGCGGTGGGCGGACGAGGACTCGGCGCAGATCGTGGGGGACCGCCGGATCACCGCACGGGCGGTGGCCCGGGCGGCGCTGGTCTCGCACGCCGCCCCGGCGCCCGGCTTCGCGTCTTTCGCCGCCCCGACCGCGGCGGCCGCGGCGGCCGGGCCGGTGCCGCGCCGGGTGGCCGCGCTGCTCGGGCCGGTGCCGACCGCCCGCAACTGGCCGCCGGCCAAGACCCCGGCGGGGCTGGCGGCGATGGTCGCCGCGATCGGTACCGCGGCGTCGGCGCTGTGCGCGCTCAACGCCGCGGTGGCCCTGCTGGTGGTGCTGAAGGCCGTCACCCCGCTGTAGGACGTCCTCGCCGGGGAGCAGTCCCGGCCGGGCGGTTCACAGCGTCGCGGCCAGCCCGTCGACGGCTTCCCCGGCCGCCGCGAGCGACTCGGCGGCGAGCGGCTCCAGGCCGTTCAGCGCGGGGATGTCCGCGGCCCGGGTGAGCTCGGCGGTGACCACGTGCAGGTGCTCCGCAGGGACCCCGAGGTTGCCGAAGTACGCCCGCAGGTACGGGAGCTGGAAGTCGAAGTGCTCACGCGGAGTGCCCGGCCCGTAGCCGCCGCCGCGAACGGCGACGACCACCACCCGGGTGTCGCGCAGCAGCCGCTCACCGCTGTCCGGGTCGAGGAAGACACCGGGGAAGGAGACCCGGTCGATCCACGCCTTGAGGCCGGTCGAGACGGTGAAGTTGTACATCGGGCTGCCGAGCAGCAGGGTGCCGGCCGCCCGGAGCTCCTCGATCAGCGGGCGGGTGAGCGCCCACTCGCGGGCCTCCTCCGGACCGTCGACCAGGGTGGCGACGTCGGCCGGCGGGAGCGGTCCCTTGCGCTCGGTCCGGCGGCCGAGGGCCTCGTAGGCGGCGCCCACCGCGGGCACCGGGTCGGCCGCGAGGTCGCGGTGCCGGTACCGGGCGGCGGCTCCGTGCCGGGCGCGCCAGGCGGTGGCGAAGCGGTCGGTCAGCGCGCGGCTGACCGAGCCGGCCGGGCTGATGCTCGAGTCCAGGTGGAGCAGCGTGCTGGAGGTCATGGCGTTCTCCTGGTCACCTCGGGGGAGGACGGATCGTCATAGCGGTGACGAGCCGGGCCGAGGAAAGGTGACCGATGGACCGGGACGGGATCGCGGGAGCGGCAGCAGGGGCGGCGGCGGCCGGTCGGGCGTCGTTCGGGACAGCGGCGGCCGGGGCGAGCCCGGCGGCGGAGGGGTGGGCCGCGCGGTTCGAGGCCGAGCGCGGCCGGCTGCGCGCGATCGCCCAGCGGATGCTCGGGTCGACGGGCGAGGCCGAGGACGCCGTCCAGGAGGCCTGGCTGCGGCTGGTCCGGACCGACCCGGCGGAGATCGGCAACCTGCCCGGCTGGCTGACCACGGTGGTCTCCCGGATCTGCCTGGACCTGCTGCGGGCCCGCGCCGCCCGCCGCGAGGAGCCGACCGGCGAGGCGCTGCCGGACGCGGCCGGCGGCGGGGCGGACCCGGAGCGGGAGGCGCTGCTGGTGGAGTCGGTCGGCCGGGCGCTGCTGGTGGTGCTGGACCGGCTGGGCCCGGCCGAGCGGGTCGCCTTCGTGCTGCACGACGGCTTCGCGGTGCCCTTCGAGCAGATCGCCCCGATCGTCGGCCGGACCCCGGCGGCCGCCAAGAAACTGGCCAGCCGCGCCCGGCAGCGGGTGCGGGGGACGGCCGTGCTGCCTTCCATGCCGCTGGCCGGGCACCGGCGGGTGGTGGAGGCCTTCCTGGCCGCCGCCCGGGACGGGGACCTGGCCGGGCTGCTGACCGTCCTGGCCCCGGACGTGGTGCGCCGGGCCGACCCGGCCGCGCTGCCGCCCGGCCGCCCCCCGGTGGCCCGGGGCGCCGAGACGGTCGCGCGGGAGACGACGGTCTTCGGACGCCGGGCCCGGTACGGCGCGGTGGCGCTGGTGGACGGGGCGCCCGGCATCCTGATCGCCCCGGACGGGCGGCTGCGGCTGGTGCTGCGGATGACGGTCGCGGACGGCCGGGTGGCCGGCTACGAGGTGGTCGCCGACCCGGCCCGGCTCGCTGCCCTCGACCTGGCCCTGCTGCCGGACCGGCCGGGCGGCGGGGCTGTCGGTCCGGTGGGCTGACCGGGCGGCCGAGACCAGGGGCTGGCCGGGCCCGGTGCGGGCCCGGTGCGGGCTCGGTCGGGTTCAGTCGGCGATCCGGACGAGCATCTTGCCGGTGTTGGCGCCGCGCAGCATGCCGAGGAAGGCGTCCACCGCGCGGTCGAAGCCGTCCACGACCGTCTCGTCCGGGACGACGGCGCCCGACCGCAGGTGCGGGACGAGGAAGTCGTACAGCTCGGCGCGGGCGTCCAGGTGGTTGCGCACCAGGAAGCCCTCCAGCCGCAGGCTCTTGCCGACCACGTCGTACAGGTTGCGCGGCGCGGGCGGCGGGTCCTGGAGGTGGTCGTACTGGGCGACCGCGCCGCACCAGGCGATCCGGCCGTGGTCGCGCAGGGCGCCGATGGCGGCCTCCAGGTGGTCGCCGCCCACGTTGTCCAGGTAGACGTGCAGCCCGTCGGGGGCGGCCTCGCGCAGACGCTCCGCGATCGGGCCGTCGTGGTAGTCGAAGGCGGCGTCGAAGCCGAGCCGCTCGGTGAGGCGGGCGGCCTTGGCCGCGGAGCCGGTGCTGCCGACGATCCGTCCGGCGCCGAGCAGCCGGGCGAGCTGCCCGGCGGCGGTGCCGACACCGCCGCCGGCCGCCGAGACGAAGACCGTCTCGCCGGGCTGGAGCCGGGCGACCCTGGTCAGCCCGACCCAGGCGGACAGACCGGTGCCGCCGAGCACCGAGAGGTGGGCGCTGAGCGGGACGCCCGCGAAGTCGGGCAGCGGCTGGGCGCGCTCGGCGGTGACCACCGAGTGGGTGCGCCAGGCCTGGCGGTGCTGGACGAGGGTGCCGACGGGCAGGGCGTCGGCGCGGGACTCCACCACCCGGCCGAGGGCGCGGCCCTCCAGCGGGGCGTGCAGCGCCCAGCCGCCCTCGTCCATCTCCTCGCGCATGTACGGGTCGACGGACTGGTAGAGGTTCTCGACCAGGGCCTCGCCCGCCGCGAGCGCTGGGACGGCCTCCTCGACGTAGGCGAAGTTCCCGGCGGTCGCGGCGCCGTCGGGGCGGGAGACCAGGTGGACGGCGCGGGCGGTGGGACGGGACATCGTGGGCGCTCCGGACGGTGGGATCGGGTGGGGAGGGGCACGGCTGGGCCGGTTTCGGTGGGCCGGGGCCGGGCGGGTCGTCACCACCGTAGGAAGCGCGGAAGCGGCCGGGCAGGGGCCGCAGCCGATGGAACGGCCTCTTCCATGAGCAGGATCGATGGATCGGCGGCTAGATTCGGGCCATGACCGATCTCGCCCCGCACGAGCTGCGGATCCTGGTCGCGGTCGACGAGGAGCAGAGCTTCACGGCGGCCGCCACGCGCCTGGGCACCACCCAGTCCGCCGTCTCGCACGCCGTGCGCGCCTGCGAGCGGAAGCTCGGCGCGGTGCTCTTCGACCGCGGGCGCCACGGCGCGCGCCCCACCGGTGCCGGCGCCCGGGCGGTGGCGTACGCCCGTCGGATCCTGCGGCTGCTGGACGCGATGGGCCCCGAGGTGCGCGGCGCGGGAGCGGACGGTCCGCTGACCGGGACCCTGCGGATCGCCGCCTTCCGCAGCGCCGCCGCCCACCTGCTGCCGCCCGTCCTGGCCCGGCTCGCCGAACGCCACCCCGGACTCGGCACGCACGTGCGGATCGTGCGGGAGATCGGCCGAGGCACCGCCGGGGAGGTCGCCGACGGTCGCGCCGACCTCGGGCTGGCCACCCTGGACGCCGCCGGCCCGCCGCCCGCCCCGGGCCTGGTCGCGGTGCGGCTGTACGAGGAGTCGTACGCGCTCGCGCACCCGCAGGGCCACCCGGCGCCGCGCGAGCTCCCGCTGGTCGACTGGGACGAGAACTGCGGCTCGTACACCCGGGACTGGTGGCGGCGGCAGGACTGGATCCCGCCCGCGACCGTGGACGTGGAGGACGACACGGTGGCCCTGTCGCTGGTCGCCCAGGGCCTCGGGATGGCGATCATGCCCCGGACCGCCCTGCTCGGCGCCCCGGCCGGCCTCGCCGTCACCGACCTCGGGCCGTGCCCGCCCAGCCGCTCGGTCGGGTACGTCACCACCCCCGAGCTGGCCGGGACGGCCGCCGTCCGGGCGCTGATCCGCGAGCTGCGGGAACTCCCGCTGCCGGCCGGGCTCGGGGCGGTCCGGGCCGCCGCGGCTCAGCCCGCGCTGTCCGCGTCGTCCCCGACGGCCTCCCGGAGTGTGCGGAACTCCTCGGCCAGCCCGTCCAGCGTGTAGTGCGCGTTGAGCCCGCTGGGGTTGGGCAGTACCCACACCCGGGTGTCGCCGATCCCCTCCGGCTGGCACCCGATGGCGGCCCGCCGCTGCCCGAACGCCGTCCGGTAGGCGCCGATCCCGAGCACGGCCAGGACCCGCGGGCGCAGCCGCAGCACGCGGTCGCGGAGCGCGGCGCCGCCCGCGCGCAGTTCCTCGGCGGTCAGCTCGTCCGCCTTGGCGGTGGCGCGCGGGGCGACGTTGGTGATGCCCAGGCCAAGGTCGAGCAGCTCCCGCTGCTCGTCCGGGCGGTACTGGCGCGGGGTGAAGCCGGAGCGGTGCAGGGCGGGCCAGAAGCGGTTGCCGGGCCGGGCGAAGTGGTGCCCGGTGGCGCCGGACCACAGGCCCGGGTTGATGCCGCAGAACAGCACCCGCAGCCCGGGCCCGGCGATGTCCGGGATGGTGGTGTCCTTGGCGGCCAGCAACTGCTCGGCGGTGGGCTTCATCGGTGCGCTCGGCTTCACCCGGCCAAGTCTGCCGTGCCCTCCGCCCGCGCCGTACGGCGGTTGCGCAGCCACCGCAGGCCGAACACCACCACGGCCGCGTACGCCCAGCCGACGAAGACGTCGATGATGAAGTGCTCCGCGCCGTAGACCAGGGTGAACGTCATCGCGAGCGGGTAGGCGACCAGCACCGCCCGCAGCCACGGCCGCGCGGTGGGCCAGAAGAAGAACAGCAGCATCGCCGGGTACGCGGAGTGCAGCGAGGGCATCGCGGCGACGTCGTTGGCGAACTGGCTGCCGTTCTCCAGCAGTGAGTCGGCCTGCGGCAGACCGCTCACCGAGATCACCTCCCAGACCACCCGGGTCACGTGCGGCAGGTTGCCCTCCTGGGCGACCAGCCACGGCGGGTCGGCCGGGTAGAGCAGGTAGGTGGCGAAGCCCGCGAAGGTCAGCGTCAGGTAGCAGGCGAGCAGTTGCCGGAACCGCTGGTGCGCGCGCCGCCAGAGCACCGCGAGCAGGAGGAAGACGACGAAGAAGTGCGACAGGTAGACGCCCACCGCCGCGTAGTCGTACCAGTGCGGCGAGCCTGGGGTGTAGAGGGCGTGCTGGAGGCGGACGGTCCAGGTCTCGCCGAAGCCGAGCACCTCGTCGAAGCGCAGCTGCGGCAGCCAGTGCGGGGCCCACGGGGTGTGCGCGCCGTAGCCGCGCAGCAGTGAGTACGCCCACACCACGGCCATCACCGGCACCCAGTCGCGCAGGACCAGGAGGAAGCCGCGGGGGCCGTGCCCGCTGTGCACGGCGGCGGTGAGCAGGGCGCCGATCAGCCACAGGAACAGCACGTCGTTGGCCGCCGGGATGCCTTCGGTCCGCAGGAACCAGCCGAAGGCGACCAGGTAGAGCGGCCAGGCCAGGAAGCGGAGTCTCGACCAGCCCGTCACGCGGGGGCGGGGCGGGGGCACCGGGCGCGGTTGTCCGGCCCGCGCGGAGGGCGGGGCCGGAGGGAGGGTCTTGGTCATGTGCACCGAAAATAGCAAGTCAAACTTGGAGGATTCTGGGTGAAGTATGACCGGATCGTAAGAACGCCGGGTCCGGCCTGCGGCGTGGCCGGTATCCCGGCCCGCTTCCCAGTCTGCTTCCCGGCTCGGCGCGCAGCCTTTTCCGTGACCTGTGCCGTGGCCTGCTGCGGGGCCCGGTGCTCGGTCACGCCACGATCCCCAACTCGTGCGGACTGTTGTTGAAGCGCCGTCCGCCGGCCGGGGTGACGGTCACGATGTCCTCGATCCGCACCCCGAACCGGCCCGGCAGGTAGATCCCGGGCTCGATCGAGAAGCACATCCCGGGCACCAGCGGCCGCTCCTCGCCCTCGACCAGGTACGGCGGTTCGTGCGTGGTGGTGCCGATGCCGTGCCCGGTGCGGTGGATGAAGTACTCGCCGTAGCCGCCCTCGGTGATCACCCGGCGGGCGATCCGGTCGATCTCCTGGCACGGGACCCCGGGGCGGACGGCCTCGAAGGCGGTCTGCTGGGCGACCCGGACCAGGTCGTGGACCTTCCGCACCTCGGCCGGGACGTCCCGGCCGACGTGCACCGTCCGGGTGGTGTCGGAGCCGTAGCCGTCCTTGAGGCCGCCGAAGTCCAGCACCACGGTGTCACCCGTCCGGATGACCCGGTCGTCGGCCTCGTGGTGCGGGTCGGCGCCGTTGGGGCCGGACCCCACCACGGTGAAGTCGACCCGGCTGTGCCCGTACTGGATGAGCAGGGCGCCGAGGTCGGCGGCTACGTCCGTCTCCCGGCGCCCGGCGAAGTCGACCTCCAGGATCCCCCGGTAGGCGGCGTCCGCGGCGCCGCCGGCCGCGGCCAGGCGCTCCAGTTCCTCGGTCTCCTTGACCGCGCGCAGCATCGGCAGGCTCTCGGTGAGCGAGGTGAAGGAGACGCCGGGCAGCGCGGCCTGGAAGCCGAGCAGGTGCATCGCCCAGGCGTTGTCGGAGACGCCGTACCGTCCGGCCGGATCGAGCAGCGGGCCGGCCGTGGCGAACGGGTCCTCGCCGTCGGACCAGTCGAGCAGCCGGACGGCCCGGGCGCCGACCGCCTTCTCGGCGTCCGGGCGCTCCAACACGGGGACGACCAGGCAGGGTTCGCGCCCGGCGGTGAGGACGAGGGCGGTCAGCCGCTCGGTGGTCGCGGTGGGCGTGTAGCCGCACAGGTAGGTCAGGTCCGGGCCGGGGGCGACGACCAGCCCGGCCAGCCCGGCGGCGGTCGCCTCGGCGGCGGCCCGGGCCATCCGGGTGGTGTGGTCCTCGACGGTGAAGGGTCGGGGCACGACGGTTCCTCCTCTGGGCGGGCGGGATCTGCCGGAACTCCATCCTGCGCGAATTCCGCCGGCTCCTCGCCGGCTCGGCGAAGTACCGCCGGAACAGCGCCTCGACGCGGGCCGGGTACGCGGTCCCGGCCGGGCGGCACTCCCGTTCGGCCCCCGGGGCGTGCCGTACCCGGCCGCTCCACCCGGCCAGTCCACCCGGGCGCCGGGGTCGCCGCATGCGGCACGCATCCGAGTGGGTGACCGGCCGCGGGCGCCGGGCCAGGTCCGCCCACGGCCCCGGCGGGTGGCGGCGCCCAGCCTGCTCTACGGTCTCCGGCCGGGCACGGAATCATAAATTTCGGGTCGACTGTCGGCGCGGTGGGACACCATGTCCGGCATGCCCTACGAACTCCAGGCCCTGATAGGAACATTGGAGCTGCTGACGGTGGCGGCGGCGGAGGTTCCGACGGCGCGGGTGGTGCCGCTGGCCCAGGGGTTGGCGCTGATCCCGGTCACCTCCGCCGTCCTCGCCGCGCTCCAAGGCGACGGCAGCGTGCGGAAGCCGGTCGCCGGGGCCGGGTTCGGCTGGCACTCGGACGGCTTCGAACTCCGGCTGGCCGCCTGGTCGAAGGCAGGCCCGGTCGTCTGCGTGGAGGCCGAGTACTTCGGCGGCAGCGGCACCCAGCGCGCGGCGGTCTGGGCGGACGGCCGGGTCGTCCTCGGCCCGCTCACCATCGGCGAGTTCGAGCCCGTGCCGCCCGAGGGCACCCCGATCTCCCGCGCCCTGCGGTGGATCGGCGCGCGCACCGGGGAGGGCGGGACGGACGAGTTCGCCTCGGTCGGCCTCGGCGCGCACCGCAGCACCGGGAGCTGGGTGCCGGGCGACTGAGCCCGCCCACACCCCGTCCCCCCGCCAGCCGCGCTTCGTCGGCCGCGCCCCGCCGACGCGAACGGCCCCGCCCCCGAACCCGGGAGCGGGGCCGTACCGTTCGAGCCGCCGACCGGGGGCCGGCGGCGGTCCGCGATCAGCGGTAGTTCACGTACTGGATCGCGAAGTCCAGGTCCTTGCCCTTGAGCAGGGCCTGGACGGCCTGGAGGTCGTCGCGGCTCTTCGAGGTGACGCGCAGCTCGTCGCCCTGGACCTGAGCCTTGACGCCCTTCGGGCCCTCATCACGGATGATCTTCGCGACCTTCTTCGCGTCCTCCGTGGTGATGCCTTCCTTGATGTCGGCGAAGATCTTGTACTCCTTGCCGGAGAGCTGGGGCTCGGCGGCGTCCAGAGCCTTCAGCGACAGGCCGCGCTTGACGAACTTCGTCTGCAGCACGTCGAGGATGGCGCGCACGCGCTCCTCGCCGTTGGCCTTCATCTCGATCTTTTCGCCGGAGCGGCTGATCTCGCCGCCGACGCCCTTGAAGTCGAAGCGCGTCGCGATCTCACGGGAGGTCTGGTTGATCGCGTTGTCGACCTCCTGCCACTCGACCTTCGAGACGATGTCGAAACTGGAGTCGGCCATGGGTGTTGGTCTCCTTGATGCTCTGGCTTCACTGACACGGCCCGCCCCACGGGGCGTCCGCCGTCCCAGCCTATCCAGCGCCGCCCCGCCCCCGCCCGCGGCGGCCACGCGGCGTTCCTTGATCATCGCGTGATCTATCGAGTGGCGGAGCACCCCCCGGCATCGGGTATGGTTTACCACGTCGAACGGGGCGAACACCCCCGGGAAACGAAATCCTGGCTGGTTGCCCGAGCGGCCAAAGGGAGCAGACTGTAAATCTGCCGCGCAAGCTACGCAGGTTCGAACCCTGCACCAGCCACAGGATAGAGAAGCGGTCCCTGACCTGCGGAAACGCAGGTGAGGGGCCGCTTTTTCGTTGGGTTGACATGCAACGATGCCATGATCCCCTTTGGGTGGCTTGCCCTACTTCGCACCACTCGAATCCCAGTGCCGACCAGCGCATACGGACCAGCTGCGGACCAGGATCCGGGGCCGACGGCGCCGGCTCATGGTCCTGGACTTGGATGACTCCGGCCCCGTACCAGTAGGCCTGCGGCTCCCTGCGGGCCTCGATCCCCAGGAAGAAGCCGGGCTTCGAGGCCGACAGTAAGCTCCCATCGGGCCCCGAGCTGGCAGAGCATTTCGGAGTGGCGCGTGGCAGAGCGGATAAGCCGCTCGACCTGCTCCGCACCGAGGGGCTTATCGTGACCCCGACTGGGAGCGGCCCCTGCGCGCGAGAGGGCACGTATCGGCCGCACCTGGAGGCGGCTTGGGGCAGCAGGTGGCGTCCGCTCCGGCAGGCCGGCGCCGGAGTCCATCACGGACCCCATGGCGGTGCCGGTCTTGGCCGACGGGCGCTAGGACGAGGCCGCCCTCCGGCAGCGCGGCCGCGGCATCGCCCTGACGAACGCCGGCGGGATCGCGCACTCGGTGGAGATGCCGGCCGAGCTGGGTCTCGTCCAGAAGGCGAGCGTCCAGGGCAAGGTCCACCGGGCGTCCAGCCTGTTCAAGCTGTACATCCTGAACCGGGCGGAGGCCTTCTTCGGCTTCTACCCGCTCCGCGAGCGCACCGTGTCGATCGACGACACCGCCCACACCTTCTACGACGTGACCGGCTCGCAGTACGTCCAGCAGGCCCAGATGTGGTTCGACAGCGTGTGGTCCACGATCGCGTGCGAGCGGCAGCCATGACCGCCACCCCTCAGCAACTCGCCGACGTGCTGCAACCGGTGAAGCACGTGCTCCTCGACTTCGAGGGCCCGGTGTGCTCGGTCTTCGCCGGCCTCCCGCCCCGGAGGTCGCACGCCGACTCCGCGAGGGCCTGCTCGCTGCGGGCGACCAGGCCCCGGCTCGGGCGGAGGAGGAGAGCGACCCGCTCGCCCTGCTCCGCCTGGTCGCGTACGCCCGCCCCGATCTCACGGCGAGCACCGACGCCGCACCGGCCGCGCTGGCGGCCGAAGCCGTCCGGGCCGCCCGCCCGACCTGGGCGGTGAATCGGTTCTCCATGCCTATGCCCGCTCCGGCTGCCTGGTCTCCGTGGTCAGCAACAACGCGGGCACTGCCATCGAGGCCTACCTCACCGAGCACGGCCTCAGCGACTGCGTGGCCGGCGTCTTCGGGCGCGCCCCGGGCGACCCCTCCTCCATGAAGCCGAACCCGCGCCTCCTGCTGGAAGCGATGGAAGCCGCGGGCACCAAGCCGGAGCACTGCGTCTTCATCGGCGACGCGGCACGCGACGTCGAGGCTGGGGAGTTCGCCAGCGTCCCGACGATCGGCTACGCCAACAAGCCGGGGAAGGACACCAAGCTGGCCGCTGCCGGTGCAATCGTCGTTGTGAGCTCAATGGAGACGATTGCAGAGGCTCTGCTTGAAGCCGTTGAGTAGCCAGTGAGCTGTAGACGGCTCTAGGGCCTGTGTGATGTCGTGATCAATCTTCGGGTTCTGCCCCGCCCCGGGGCAGAACCGGGTAGGACTGTTGGTTGTGACGCGCAGGCAACTC